>JACESO010000110.1 GCA_013911745.1 Sphingobium sp.
TCCTTGCCGAGCTGGCCGACCTGTTGCGCCTGTTCCTGCATCCGCGCCTGCCGCCAATGCCCTGCGAGGGTGCGGGCGAGGGGGAGGAAGGTGGCGGGGCCGCAGATGATGACGCGGTTGCGCGCAGCGCGTTCCCACAAGTCCATGTCGGCTTCGAGCGCGGCGGTGACGAAATTGTCGCCGGGCACATACATGATGACGAAGTCGGGCGCCTTGGCGAACTGCTCCCAATAGGCCTTGCGCCCCAGCGCGTCGGCATGGGTGCGCACCGCGCGGGCATGATCGGCAAGGAAGCGCTCGCGAGTCGGGTTATCGACCGAATCGACGGCGTTGAGATAGGCCTCCAGCGAGCATTTGACGTCGACCACCAGCTGCTGGTCGCCGGGCAGGCGGATCACGAAGTCGGGACGCAGCCTGCCTTCTTCCACCGCGACGGACACTTCCTCCTGAAAATCGACGAAGGGGGAGAGGCCGGCGGTCTCGATCAGGTTCTTGAACTGCTGCTCGCCCCAGCGGCCGCGCGTCTTGGGCGCGGCGCGCAGCGCGTTGACGAGCTTGGCGGTTTCCTCCCGCACCTGTCCCTGGCCGGCATGGACCGCAGCGATCGCCTCGCGCAGTTCGGCATAGCTGCCGACGCGATCCTTCTCGACCCGCGCGAGGCCCTCTTCATAGCGTTTGAGCGTGGTTTCGACGGGGTTGAGCAGCGATTTGAGCTGCGCCTCGCTCTTCTCGTTCGCCTGCGCGAAACGCTGGTCGGCGCGGGTGAGAAATTGCGCCTGCGCCGATTCGAGCAGGCGTCCGCCGATCTCGCTGAACTGGGCGGAAAGCTGCTCCTTGGCGTCTTTCAGCGCGGCGATCTGCGCGTCGAACGCCTGGGTGCGCGCCTGAATGTCGGACTGGAGCGCGGCAAGATCACGCAGCGCCGCTTCCCGCTCGGCGCGAACCTGGTCGAGATGGCGGGCAGCGTCGGCCTGGGCTGATTCGAGCCGGGCAAGCTGCGCGCCCGCCTGCGCGACGCGCTCCTGTTCCACCGCCAGTTCGGCGATGGCCGCGTTGCGCTGCGCCGTGGCGGTGTCGAGACGGCCGGCCAGATCCGCCTTTTCCGCCGCCAGCGAAGCGGTCGCCTTGCCCCGCAGCAGCCAGCCGGCGGCGAGGCCTGCCAGCAGCGCGATGACGATGAAGAGGGCGGCGAGGCTGTCCATATCAATCTTTCAAAGGAACGAAACGGGAACTTACCCGGCGGCCGTCCCGCCCGCAAGTCCCGTCAGGCTATGGCGGCGCGGAAAGCGGCGAGGCGATCGATCGCGCGGTCGAGCGTGTCGTCGGACTTGGAGAAGCAGAGGCGCACCAGATGCGTCACCGGATCGGCCGGATAGAAGACGGAGAAGGGGATTGCGGCGACCCCGGCTTCCGCGATGATCCGTTCGCAGAAGGTAAGATCGTCCATGACGATGCCGGAGGCGGGCAGGCCTATGGACAGGAACCAGGTTGCGGCGCTGGGCTGGACGGCATAGCCGGCGGCGGCAAGGCCGGTGGCGAGACGGTCGCGCGAGGCCTGGCAGGCGGCGCGCTGGTCCGCGAACCAGGCATCGGGATAGGCCAGCCCTTCCGCCACCGCCCATTGCAGGGCAGGCGGCGTGGTGAAGGTGAGGAACTGGTGCGCGCGGGCGAGCAGCGTGGCGAGCGGCGGCGCGGCGCACATCCACCCCACCTTCCAGCCGGTGACGGCGAAGATCTTGCCCGCCGATCCGATCTTGACCGTGCGATCCCGCATCCCCGGAAAGCCGATCAGCGGGCGATGCAGCACGCCGTCATAGGTCAGATGTTCCCATACCTCGTCGCAGATGGCGACAAGGTCGTGCGCGACGCAGAGGCCGGCGAGCAGCGCCAGCTCCTCCCGCCGGATGACCGTGCCGGCGGGATTGACCGGATTGTTCATCAGAAGGATGCGGGTGCGCGGCGTGATCGCCGCCTCCAGCGCTTCTTTCGTGATGCGCCAGTCGGGCGGGGTGAGCCGTACCACCTTCGCCACGCCGCCCGCGCGCTGCACCAGCGGCAGATAGGCGTCGTAGAGCGGCGCGAGCATCAGTACCTCGTCCCCCGGCCGGACCAGCGCCAGCAGGCTCGCGGCGATCGCCTCGGTCGCGCCCGACGTGACGATGACCTCCTGCGCGGCAAGGTCGAGCCCCTGATGGCGGGCATAATGGTCGGCCACGGCGGCGCGCAGTTCGGGCAGGCCGGCCATCGGCGGATACTGGCTGGAGCGGTGGAGCATCGCGTCGGCCGCCGCCGCCAGTATCTCGGGCGGGCCGGGATGTTCGGGGAAACCCTGTCCCAGATTGATCGCGCCCGTGTCCCGCGCCCGGGCCGACATATGTTCGAAGATGGTGGTGGGCATGTCCCGGTAGACGGGATGGCCGTAGGCGGCATGGGTCATGCGCGCAGCATAGCGGCTGGCGACGCGGCGTCCACAGGCGCGAGAGCGTGCGGCCCGGGTGGGCGACCGGGCGCGATAGGACAATATTAAGCATGGCGGCGTAGGAGAAGCCGATCATGTCCCGGCCCGTTCTCCGTCATCCAGCTGCACTTACGACCCTGCTGATCGGCAGCGTCTATTTCATGGCGGCGAGCGTCGCGCTGATGGTGTCGCGCTTCGAAGGCGGGTTGGCCTTCATATGGGCGGCCAACGCCTTTCTGATGGCGGAGTTGCTGACCTCTCGCAAGGCGCACTGGCTCCGCGCCGTGATCGCCTGCGCGGTTGCGAGCACGGCCGCCACGACGCTGTTCGGGATGGGGCCGCTGGCCGCCGTGCCGATGGCCGCGATCAACATGATCGAATCGCTGATCGTCGCGATCCTGTGCCGTCGCTTCGTTCCGGACCATCGGGTGACGGGATCGGTCCGGCCGCTGCTGGTCTTCATCCTGGCCTTGTGCGGCGTGGCGGACGTAGTGACGGGCCTGCTGGCGGCGACGGTCGCGTCGCAGCTGACGCCCGTGCCGTTCGCCGCGTCCTTCCTGCAATGGTATACCGGCCATGCGCTGGGCGGCCTGACCTTCACGCCCATCCTGATCATGCTGTTGCAGGGCGACCTGCGGCGCTGGCTGCGGCAGACGTCGCCGCGCGCCACGGTGGAAGCGGTACTTCTGCTGTCACTGTTCACCCTGGCGTGTCTGCATGTCTTCTACTTGGCACGCTATCCGATGCTGTTCGCGCCGCTGCTGCCGCTGGTGCTGATCGCCTTTCGCGTCGGGCCTCTTGGTGCGGCCGCCTCCGTCATCATCCTCGCCATGATCGGAGGCGCAGCGACCATGTCGGGCATCGGGCCGCTGACGCTGATCGCCGGGACCACCGGGGAGCGGGTGCAGTTCCTGCAATTCTACGTCGCCGTCAGCTTCCTGCTGTGCATGCCGGTCGCGGCCGAGCTGAACGCGCGGCGGCGGTTGTTCGCCATGCTGCTGGAAAGCGAGGCGCAGTTCCGCGCCATCGCCGAGCATAGCGGCGACGTGGTGCTCAACATCGATGCGGGCGGGCTGATCCGCTATGCCTCGCCCAGCGCCCATGAGCAGATCGGCTGCGCGCCGGACCTGCTGGTCGGGGAGCCGGCGGCGGATCTGGTCCACCCGGATGACCGTGCCGGCGTGATTGCCGCGCAGCATCGCGCGATCACCCAGCCGGGCAGCGCGCACAAGGTCGAATTCCGGCCGTTTCTGCCCGAAGGCGATTTCCAATGGTGCGAAATGGTGACGCGGGCCGTCGTCGACGAGCGCGGCGACCCGAACGGCGCGGTCAGCATCATTCGCGACATATCCCGGCACAAGGCGCGCCAGCACGCGCTGCAACAGGTCGCCGCCCGTGATTCGCTGACCGGGGCGGACAGCCGCCGCGCCTTCCTGGAAAAGCTGGACCAGGAAATCGACCGGATGAGCGGAGGCGCGCGGTCAAGCCTGCTGCTGATCGACATCGACCATTTCAAGACTGTGAACGACCGCCACGGCCATGGCGCGGGCGATCAGGTGCTGAGCGTCTTCGTCGAGCGGCTCCGCTCGGGCTTGCGCGGCGGCGACAGCGTCGGGCGGCTGGGGGGCGAGGAGTTCGCGGTGCTGCTGACCGACAGCGACCTCGATCGCGCCGCGCGGCTGTGCGAGCGGCTACGCGCGATCGTGGCCGAACCGACGCCAGTGGGCGAAAACGAATCGATCCGCATCACCTTCAGTGCGGGCCTGGTCGCGCTGGCGCCTGGTGCCGACCGGTCCGCCATGCTTGAGGCGGCCGACAAGGCGCTCTATCGCGCCAAGCATAGCGGTCGCAATTGCCTGAGGCTGGCGGCCTGAGAGGGAGGCCGAGGCAGGCGGCTGCCGGCTCGTCAAAAAAGACGGATGATATGTTGTAACTTCATGCCTGCTGGCCTATGTAGCGCCAAGCCATGAAAATGACCCTGCGCCATGCCCTGATGTCCGGACGAATCGACCGCTTCGCGATCGCGCTGTCGGGGCTGTGCGTGGCGCATTGTTTCGTCACCGCCGTCGTCCTTGGCCTGCTGGCGTCGGCGGGCGGGCTGTTCGAAAGCCCGATCTTTCATGAGGCGGGACTGGTGATCGCGATCCTGCTGGGCGCGGTGGCGCTGGGCCATGGCGCGATCGTCCACGGTTTCATGATGCCGGCCGCCATCGGATCGCTGGGCCTGGGCGTGATGGCGGGCGCGCTGACGATGGATCATGGCGCGCAGGAAAGCCTTTACACGCTGATCGGTGTCGGCATCCTGGCGCTGGGTCACGACCTCAACCACCGCGCCGGGCGGTAGTCGCTTCTCACGCTTCCTTATTGTCGAGCAGGCCCTTGTGGCCGAGCCGGTGCTCGCCCTTGACCCAGCGCACCGTGCCGGTGCTGGCGCGCATCACCACGCTCTGCGTCGTCAGCCGGCCGCCGGGCAGGCGCTTGACCCCGGCGAGCAGCGATCCGTCGGTCACGCCCGTGGCCGCGAAGATGCAGTCGCCCTTCGCCAGATCCTTAAGGTCGTAGACGCGGTCGAGATCGGTGATGCCCCATTTGCGCGCGCGGGCGCGCTCGTCATCGTTGCGGAACAGCAGCCGGCCCTTGAACTGGCCGCCCACGCAGCGCAGCGCCGCGCAGGCGAGCACGCCTTCGGGCGCGCCGCCTGATCCCATATAGATGTCGATCGTGGTTTCGGGATTGGTGGTGGCGATCACGCCGGCTACGTCGCCGTCCGGGATCAGCATGATGCCGCAGCCGATGGCGCGCAGCTCCCCGATCAGCTTTTCGTGGCGCGGCCGGTCCAGCACGCACACGATGATGTCGTGCGGGTCGACGCCCTTGACCTTCGCCACCGCCTCCACATTGTCGCGCACGGAGCGGTTGAGGTCGATCGTGCCTTCAGGGTAGCCGGGGCCGATGGCGAGCTTTTCCATATAGACGTCCGGCGCATTGAGCAGCCCGCCTTCCTCCGCGATGGCAAGGACAGCAAGTGCGTTCGGGCCAGCCTTGGCCGTGATCGTCGTGCCCTCCAGCGGATCGAGCGCGATGTCGATCTTCGGTCCGGTTCCGATCGCGCTGCCCACCTTCTCCCCGATGTACAGCATGGGCGCCTCGTCCCGCTCGCCCTCGCCGATGACCACGGTGCCGTCCATATAGAGGTCGTTGAAGGCGAGGCGCATCGCCTCGACCGCGGCGGCATCGGCGGCTTTCTCATCGCCGCGTCCCACCAGCTTCGACGCGGCGATGGCGGCGGCCTCGGTCACGCGTACCATTTCGAGCACCAGCACACGGTCAAGCGTCGAATCGGCCTGCATCATCTTCATCCCGGTCTTTATCGTTGCGGCGCTGGCGATAGGGGCTCCGCCCCCGCTTGTCGAGCGAGCGAAGGCCCGCGCGTAGGGTCTGTGGGTCTTGAGACGCGGCCATAATGGAGCCATGATTGGCTGCTGTTCTTGGCGGCGATGCGTGTCGCGCTGCCGATCCTTGCCCTCCTTCTCCCCGCCTCCGCCGCGCAGGCGCAAGAGGCGGAGGATCCGCTGATGGCGGCCTATCGCGACAAGACGCGGGTGGTGCGGCCCTGCGACCGGAGCGGCAATGCCATCGTCGTGTGCGGGAGCCGGGCGGAACGGAACGCGAAGCAGCGGTTGCCGCTGCCACGCGAGCCGGAGGAGGGGGTGCCGGTGCGGGGCGAGCCGCCCCGTGCTTCCGCAGCGCAGGTGCGGCAGGGCGCATGCGGGGTGGTCGGCGGGCAAGGCGCGGGCTGCACTGGCGGGCTGCCAGTGTTCCAGGCGATAGGCGCGCTGGCGAAGGCGGCCGTGGCGGTCGTCGATCCCGACGCGGACCTTGAACCGCCGCCGCCTCTGCCCGATCGCTTCAAGGGCGCGACGCCGCGCTGACTCGGCTCAGTCGAGAATATGCATCACCATCGGCGCGTCCAGCAGGCTGTCGGAGCCGGCGAGCCGTTCCAGCGTCTCGCGCACGCAGCGTTCCTCGCCCGCATGGGTGACGATGGCGACCAGCACGCCGTCCGCCTGATTGGCGCCGCGCTGGATCATCGATTCGATCGACACGCCGGCGTCGCGGGTCGCTGCCGCGATCTCTGCGAGAACACCGGGGCGATCCTGCACCTTGAAGCGCAGATAGGCGCGGCCGACGCGTGCGCCGGCGTCTGCGGTGTGCTGGGGCGCGAGTGCGGCCACCGGCATGGCGAAGGCGTCGCCATATTCGTCGCGCGCCACGTCGATGAGGTCCGCGACCACGGCCGACGCGGTGGGGCCTTCGCCCGCGCCGCGCCCTTGGAAGAAGAGGCGGCCGACGAAATTCCCCTCCGCCACCACGGCGTTGAGCGAACCGTCGACATGGGCGAGCGGGTGGTCCAGCGGCACCAGCATCGGATGGACGCGCTGGAAAAGCCCCTCCGGCCCATTCTGCGCCATGCCGACGAGGCGGATGCGGAAGCCCAAGGCGGCGGCTTCGGCGATGTCGGCAGCGATGACATGGCGGATGCCGGTGGTCGCGACCGCGCCGAAGTCCAGTTCCGTGCCGAAGGCGAGGCTGGCGAGGATGGTCAGCTTGTGCGCGGCATCCACGCCGTCGATGTCGAAGCTGGGGTCGGCCTCTGCATAGCCCAGATCCTGCGCTTCCTTGAGCACCTCCTGGAAGTCGCGGCCTTCCTTTTCCATGGTGGTCAGGATGTAGTTGCAGGTGCCGTTGAGGATGCCGTAGACGCGGGAAATCTCGTTGGCCGCCGCGCCTTCGCGCATCCCCTTGATGACCGGGATGCCGCCCGCCACCGCCGCTTCATATTTAAGCGCGATGCCGCCCTGTTCGGCGACGCGCGCGAGGTCCAGGCCATGATGCGCCAGCATCGCCTTGTTGGCGGTGACGAAGGGCTTGCCGGCGGCGAGGCACTGGCGCGCAAGGGTGAGGGCCGGGCCGTCCGACCCGCCGATCAGTTCCACCACGACATCGACATCGTCGCGCGCGGCGAGCGTCGTCATGTCGTCGACCCATTCGTAGCGGGACAGATCGACGCCGCGATCCTTGTTCCGGTCGCGCGCGGAGATGGCGACAACCTGGATCGGGCATCCGGCGCGGCGCGCGATCAGGTCGCCATTTGTTTCCAGCAGGCGAATGACGCCGCCGCCCACCGTGCCGAGGCCGACAAGCGCGACGCGCAGCGGGGCATGGCGGTGGAGATTGGTCATGGCGATGTCTTTCCCTGATTTGCCGACGCCGCGCTGATAGCGGCCCGAACCGGGCTGTCCAAGGAAAAGCGCGTCAGCCCTTCGTGCGGGTGCGCCCGCAGGGGCCGAGCGCATCGATCACCAGGGCATAGTCGGCGCGCGCGGCGTCCGCATCCGCAGGGGCGAGAGCGCGGACGGACGAGGGCGGCAGAGCGGGCGGCAGCGCGCAGGCGAGCCTGTACCAGAGCAGGCTGCCGGGTTCGGGCGCGCGGGCGGCCTCATCCACGATTTCGCCAAGCGCGACTGCCCAGCGCGGCGGCTGACCGGGGCGGCGGATGATCGAAAGGGAGACGGGATCGCCATTTTCGGTGCGCAGGAAGATCTGCGTCTCGCCTTCGCCCGCGATCGTGCCGGCGACATGGAAGGCGTCGCCAAGGCCCAGGATCCGGGGCGGCGCATCCGGAGCCACCAGGGCGGCGAGGATGGCCTTCACGCGGGAAAGCTCTTCCGCCGTGGCCGGAATCTGCGCGTCGGGTGCTATGAGCTGGATTTCGCCGGGACGGGTGCCGGAACGGGCGAAGACGATCATCTGCGCCTTCTTATATTTGGGTGTCTTGCCCCGCGCATCCAGGGGGGCATCATACAGATAGGTGACGATCGGCGCGATGCCCGATTCACCGCGAATCAACCCGGTCACTTCCGCTTCGACGAACAGTCTTTTTCGCCCCGACGGGACCGTTCCGGCTTGATCGGGCTTCAACGGGATGATGTTGCGGATTCGCACATTGGCGACGAGCGGCGCACCGTCGGCAAGGTCGACGATGTCGGCATAGGACAGGCCGGCGGCAGCGCCCGCTGGTGACGCTACCATTCGCGGTTGCTGCCCAAAGGCCGGGAAAACCGCGGAATATGCGGCGGAAATTAGGCAGGCCGCGCCGAGTTTCAAGAGGCGGGTGGAGGATTTCGTCACGCAGTTCGTCCTATGGTTTCAGCCCGTGGCAAGGATGTCACAGGCAAGTCATTCCAATGTGAAATGGTAAACGCAAATGAGGAAATCGATAAAGCGTTTGCGTGCCACGATGCGCCGCGATAGGAGTTTGGTCGGTAGCAAATGAACGGATAGGGGCCAAAGGTGATCGGGATTCCCCGGTCGGCTAGGGTCGTTTTTGGCTGATTTGTATAAACCACTGGTAAGATGAGTTAAGGAGTGTCGTTGCCGAATGGCCTATGCTGACCACTCGCAAGGATCGAGTCGCACGATATCGATCGTCATCGTCGCCCTGATTCACGCTGTTCTCGGCTATGCCTTCGTCACCGGTCTTGGCATGAAATATGTCAAAAAGGCGGCGG
>JACESO010000111.1 GCA_013911745.1 Sphingobium sp.
GTGTTTCGCGGCAAGGAAGTCGTCGCGGCGAAGCTGATGAACCTGTCGATCAGCTGCGACCATCGCGTGGTGGATGGCTGGGACGCGGCGAGCTTCGTGCAGGCGGTGAAGAAGCGGCTGGAAGCGCCGGCCTTCCTGTTCGTCAATTAAGGGTTAACGCAGCGTCGTGCGGTAACTGAAGCGCCCGGTCTGTCCCGGATGCGCCGGGTCGGGCAGGAGCCAGCGGATATGCGTCACATCCTCCGCCACCGCGCGGCGGACGCCGCCAAGGGGGGTGGGTAGCCAGATGTGGTCGAACCGATCCCAGTGTGCGCCACCGTCCACGGAAATTTCCAGGTCCGGCGCGTTCAGGTCGGGCGCGGCCCCGCGCAAGGTGGCGCGGCTAACGGCGAAGCTGCGGATGGGATGCATCCCCTCGTTCCTCCAGTTGAGCACCATGACCACCCGGTCGCCGGGAGCGGGGCGGGCGGCGATCGCCAATGTCCTGCGCGCACGGCCGTTGATATCGGTCGTGACCTTCTCCACGAACATCTGCGTGTCGAGCCGGATGGCGGCCGGCGCGGTCTCGGCCCGTGCCATTCCCGCCGCGCCCAGTGCGGCCAGCGCCAGCAGCGCCTTCTTCATGCTTGTCCCCGTTTCATAACCCTGCCGTTCCATAGTTCGGGCGTGACGAATAATTGGTTAAGGCGGCATTTTCCTTCCTGGCTCGAACGCGAGAGCATTGGAAATTGACGCTGCCGCGCGGGCGTCGCACACCTGACGGAATGAACGGGAATCAGCCGAGCGGCAGTGATCTGCAGGAGATAAACCGCCGGCGCGACCGGCTGCTGGCATCAATCGCCCTGACGTCGGGGATCGGCCTCGCCCTGGCCATTCCCTTCGCCTTGCGGGCCGGGGCGGAATTCTTCCTGCCGCTGACGGCCGCGCTGGTGATCGCCATCGCGCTGGTGCCGCTGCTGGAATGGATGGAGCGTCGCGGGCTACCGTCCGGGCTGGCGGCGCTTATGGCGCTGGTCGGCTTCCTGCTGGTCGCGAACACGGCGCTGGTGCTGATCGTGGTGCCGGCGACCGACTGGTTCCGTATCCTGCCCCAACGCCTGCCGCAGATTCAGGCTAATCTTGCGCCGGTGATCGATTTCTATGCCAACCTCCAGCGCTTCGTCGACGAAACGGTGCAGATGCTGGCCAGCGGGCCAGTCGCGGCGGCGCAGGCCTCCGCCGTCGACGCACCCCGATCGCTGCTCCAGTTCGCCGCCACCTCCGCGCCGGCCGCGATCATTCAGATGGTGTTCGCGCTGCTGATCATCTATTTCTTTCTTGCCGGATGGACACGCCTGCGCCGCCGCACGATCAACAGCCGGGGCAGTTTCGACGGGGCGATGGCCGTTGCGCGCGTGATCCAGAATGTCGTGGACGCGACATCGGCCTATGTCATCACCATCGCAGTCATCAACAGTTGCCTCGGGCTGGCGGTGGCCATCGCGCTCTGGATCATCGGCATGCCGTCACCCCTGATGTGGGGCGGTATCGTCGCCTTGCTGAACTTCGTACCCTATTTCGGGCCGATGCTGGCGGCTGTGCTGCTGGCGCTGGGCGGGCTGATGGTGTTCGACGATGTCTATGTGGCGTTGATGCCCGCCGCCCTGCAGGTGGGTTTCCATCTGGTCGAGGCGAACGTCATCACGCCGATGCTGCTCGGCCGGCGGCTGACGATGAACCCGCTGCTGATTCTGGTGTCGCTGACCTTCTGGGGATGGGTGTGGGGAACGCCGGGCGCACTGCTGGGCGTGCCACTGCTCATCATCATCCAGACGGTCGTGGCGGCCGCGGGAACGCCCGATATCGCCGGTTTCCTGTTCGAGCAGGGGACGCTAACTGTGCCCCGGCGCAAAGAAAATGACGAGAAAGAAGAAAGCGGTGTTACGGACGGTTGACAGCCCCGTCCGACGCTCATAGACGGCGCTTCCACACCGAACGCGGGTGTAGCTCAGTTGGTTAGAGTGCCGGCCTGTCACGCCGGAGGTCGCGGGTTCGAGCCCCGTCACTCGCGCCACTTTCCTTGAAGGAAGGTGGGTTTGGTTGGTTTAAGGAGACGCATCCTCCAGCGGCTGTAAAGCCCGAAGCGATGCCGCCCATGCGCGGGTGTAGCTCAGTTGGTTAGAGTGCCGGCCTGTCACGCCGGAGGTCGCGGGTTCGAGCCCCGTCACTCGCGCCACTTCCTTCATGGAAAGGAAGTGATCATGTCCCGGTCATGCCGCCCCTTAGCGCCAGCGCCCCGTTTCCATCCAGGCAAGCAGTCGCTTGAGCGGCAAGACCCAGATCCAGACGATCCCCAGCACCACATAGACCGGCACCTGAATCCACATCGGCAACGCGCCGATGAAGGGCGACAGGCTGCCCACCATCACCGCCCAGAGCAGGATCAGCACGACGATCGTGAGCATGCCCGCCGGTTTGCGCCAGCTTGGCTGGTGATAATGGCGCGGGTCGATGCTCACAGCTCCGGTCCTTCGATCAGTTCGACTTCGGTCAGGATCGAGTCGAGCGGCAGATCCCATGGATCGGCGGGCACGGTCTCCAGTTCCTGCGCCGACCAGGCGATGCCCACGCGCAGCGCGTCGGGATAGCGGGCGAAGGCGCGATCATAATAGCCGCCGCCCTGGCCCAGCCGGTTCATCCCCCGATCGAAGGCGACCAGCGGGGCAAAGATCACATCGGGCGTGACCGGCCCGTCGCCGGGATCGGGATGGCTGGTGCGGAAAGGTCCGGGCAGCAACGGGGCGTCCGGTTGCCAGAGCAGGAAATCCATGCTCCCCAGCCGGTCGAGCACACGCGGCAGGGCGAGCGCCTTGCCAATCGCCTGCAATTGCGCGGCGAGTCGCTGGGCCGGCGCCTCGTCTTCCAGCCCGACATAGAGGGCGACGATCCGCGCCCCCTCCATCTGCCGGGCGAGGGGAGAGGGCACCGCCTTGAACGCCAACCGGTGCGCCAGCGGATCGAGCGTCGATACGAAGGCGCGCCGCCTGTCTCGCGCCAGCGCGCGCAGGGCGTTCTTGTCCGATATGATGCTCTGGTCGGTCATCGAGTGTCCGGGCGGCTGGAGGCGGGAAGGGTGACGGGACCGCCTCGGTCGTTTGCTGGAAAATCCTCTGACGCCTCAACGTCAGGTGGGGACCATGTAGATCGGGCCGGAACCCGCCCAGGGACAGCCCCCTTGGATGTGATTATCGCCTCAGGGATGTTCGCTAAAGCTCGTGCCGCGCAGTGCCCGTCAGGGGCCAATCTAGGCGTCCGCGACGCCATCGGCAAGGCGCTCCCGCAGCTTTTCTATCCGGTCGGCCAGCGCCTCTATCGCGCGCGCATCATCCTCATCCCCGTCGAGCGGCAGTTGCGCCTGCCGACCCGCCGTTTCGCGACGAAGATCGTTCAGTTCGTCAGCCAGGAAAAGCGCCGCGAACAGCAGCGTACGCACTTCCGTAAGGCCAGGCGTCGCCTGCTGCGCGCGCCGCGCCTTTTGCTCGATCATCGCGGCGAGCTGGGCCAGGTGCATCTCCTCTCCGTCGCGGCAGCGGATCGGATAGTGGCGGCCCGCGATCTGAAGTTCGGTCTCAGCCATGCGTCCGTGCCTTCAACGTGTCGATGAGGTCATCGAGCGATTGCAGTGCGGCCCGCGCCGCCGTGCGGTCGATATCGTTGGAGGGCGGATTGGAGGGCGCCTTCTGAAGGCGGATCACATCCTGTTCAAGCCGGCTCACCGCACGCTCCAGCGTGCCGATCGCCTGCATCATGCGGTCGCTTGCCATCGCCCTTGCATAGACCAACTCGGTCCCGCGCAAAAGCGCTCTTTGCCGCGATTTCCCCGCTTTGGGACGCAAGGGGCAGGCGCGCGGTTGACGCATCGGGCCTGACGCGACAAAGGAGGCGCGACTTCGATTCGTCCCGCTCGCGCGGGTTGCGCCGCCATCCCTGATCAGGAAAGACGACTGTCGCCGATGCCCGTATCCGAAAAATCGCTCGCCAACGCCATTCGCGCCCTGTCCATGGACGCGGTGCAGGCTGCCAACAGCGGCCATCCGGGGATGCCGATGGGAATGGCGGACGTGGCGACGGTGCTGTTCGGCGACTATTTGAAATTCGATCCGACCGCGCCCAAATGGGCCGACCGCGACCGCTTCGTCCTGTCGGCCGGCCATGGATCGATGCTGATCTACAGCCTGCTGCACCTGACCGGCTATGCGCGGCCGACGATGGACGACATCCGCAACTTCCGTCAGCTGCACAGCCCCTGCGCGGGTCATCCGGAGAATTTCGAGCTGGCGGGCGTCGAGGCGACCACCGGGCCGCTGGGATCGGGACTTTCCACGGCCGTCGGCATGGCAATCGCGGAACGCCACCTCAACGCCCAGTTCGGCGACGACCTGGTGGATCACCGCACCTGGGTGGTCGCCGGCGACGGCTGCCTGATGGAAGGCATCAATCATGAGGCGATCGGCCTTGCCGGCCATCTGAAGCTCGGCCGACTGATCGTCCTGTGGGACGACAACAAGATCACCATCGACGGCGCGGTCGATCTGTCGAGCAGCGAAGATGTGCGCGCTCGCTATGAAGCGACCGGCTGGCATGTCGTGTCGTGCGACGGTCATGACGTCGCCGACGTGCGTCGGGCTATCGATGAGGCGCTGGCCGATCCGCGGCCCAGCCTGATCGCCTGCGCCACCAAGATCGGCTATGGCGCGCCCAACAAGGCGGGCACGTCCGGCGTCCACGGTTCCGCGCTGGGCGAGGCTGAAGTCGCCGCCGCGCGCGAATATCTGGGTTGGAGCGCCGAGCCTTTCGTCATTCCTGAGGATGTCGCCGCCGCCTGGAAGGGCATCGGCGCTAAAGGCGCGGATGTTCGCGCTGCGTGGGATGGCCGCCTGGCAAGCAACGAGAAGGCCGCGGAATTCTCTCGCCGTATGGCCGGCGAACTGCCCGCTGATTTCTCGCTCGACGCCTATATCGACGGTCTGATCGCCGCGCCGCAGAAGGTCGCGACCCGCAAGGCGAGCGAACTGGCGCTGGGCGCGATCAACGACCTGCTGCCCGAAACACTGGGCGGTTCGGCGGACCTAACCGGCTCCAACAACACCAAGACGAAATCGACCGGCCCGCTTACTGCCGACGATTATAGCGGCCGCTATGTCTATTATGGCATTCGCGAATTCGGCATGGCCTGCGCGATGAACGGCATGGCCCTGCATGGCGGTGTCATCCCCTATGGCGGCACCTTCCTTGTCTTTTCGGATTATATGCGCGCGGGCATCCGCCTTGCCGCACTTCAGCAGCAGCGCGTCATCCATGTGCTGACCCATGACAGCATCGGCCTGGGCGAGGACGGCCCGACCCACCAGCCGATCGAGCATGTCATGTCGCTGCGCATGATCCCGAACCTCGACGTCTATCGCCCCGCCGATGTGGTCGAGACGGCGGAATGCTGGGAACTGGCGCTCAAGGACGCGAACGGCCCTTCAGTGCTGGCGCTCACCCGCCAGAACCTGCCTCAATTGCGTACGGAAAAGTCGGAAAATCTCTGCGCGAAGGGTGGCTATCGCCTCGTCGCCGCGACCGCCGAGCGCAAGGTGGTGCTGATCGCCACCGGGTCCGAGGTGGAGATCGCCGTCGCCACCGCGAAGCTGCTGGAAGAGCAGGGCGTCGGCGCAGACGTCGTGTCCATGCCGAGCTGGGCGCATTTCGAGGCGCAGCCGCAAGCCTATAAGGACGATCTGCTGCCGCATCATGTGCTGCGCGCCTCGATCGAGGCGGGGACGACTTTCGGCTGGGAGCGCTACACCGGCATCGCCGGCCTGCGGTTCGGCATCGACAGCTTTGGCGCATCGGCCCCGGCCGAGGCCCTGTACGACCATTTCGGCCTGACCGCCGCGAAAATCGCGCCGCAGATCGCGGCCGCCCTCAACAACTGACCGATCATCAACACCTAGGAGGCTAGTGCAGTGGCAACGAAGGTAGCAATCAACGGTTTCGGACGCATCGGCCGCCTGGTGGCGCGCGCCATCCTCTCTCGCACCGATCATGACCTGGAACTGGTCAGCATCAACGATCTGGGCGACGCCAAGTCCAACGCGCTGCTCTTCAAGCGCGACTCCGTGCATGGCAACTGGCCCGGAGAAGTCAGCGTGGATGGAGACGCGCTGGTGATCGACGGCAAGCGCATCGCCGTCACGGCCGAGCGTGACCCCGCGAACTTGCCCCATGCGGCGCAGGGCGTGGACATCGCGCTGGAATGCACCGGCATCTTCGCGGACAAGGGGAAGGCGAGCGCGCACCTGACCGCTGGCGCCAAGCGCGTCGTCATCTCGGCGCCCGCGACCGGCGTAGACAAGACCGTGGTGTTCGGCGTCAACCATGACAGCCTGACCGCCGACGACATCGTGATCTCGAACGCGAGCTGCACCACCAACTGCCTCGCCCCGCTGGCGAAAGTCCTCCATGATGCCCTTGGCATCGAAAAGGGCTTCATGACCACGATCCACAGCTACACCAACGACCAGAACACGCTGGACCAGCTGCACAAGGACATGCGCCGCGCCCGCGCTGCCGCCCTGTCGATGATTCCCACCACCACCGGCGCTGCCCGCGCGGTCGGTGAGGTTCTGCCCGAACTCAAGGGCAAGCTGGACGGGTCGTCAGTGCGCGTTCCGACGCCGAACGTGTCGGTCGTGGACCTCAAATTCATCGCCAAGAAGGCGACGACCAAGGACGAAGTGAACGGCCTGCTCAAGGCTGCGTCGGAAGCGGGTCCGCTCAAGGGCGTGCTCGGCTATTCGGACGAGCCTTTGGTGTCGATCGACTATAATGGCGACGCGCGCAGCTCGACCGTCGACAGCCTTGAAACCGCCGTGATCGACGGCACGCTGGTCCGCGTGCTGAGCTGGTACGACAATGAATGGGGCTTCTCGAACCGCATGATCGACACCACAGGTGTCATGGCGAAGTTCCTGTAAAAGCCCGATTTCCCCGCCGGCCACCCGGCGGGGATTTTCTTGCCGCCCGGACATAGTAGACATACAGGGGAAGACGTATGGCCAAGCCGTTCAAGACAATCGATGACATGGGCGACATCGCCGGCAAGGTCGTGCTGGTGCGCGAAGATCTGAATGTGCCGATGCAGGACGGATCGGTCAGCGACGACACCCGCTTGCGCGCGGCGATGCCGACCGTGCTGGAACTGGCCGACCGCGGCGCGAAGGTGCTGATCCTGGCGCATTTCGGCCGGCCCAAGGGGCAGAAGAACCCGGAATATTCACTGTCGAAGATCACCCGGCCCTTGTCAGCCGTGCTGGGCCGAGAAGTGCAGTTCATCCCCGACTGCCAGGGCGAAGCGGCGGTGGACGGCATCAAGGTGATGCGCGGCGGCGACATCGCCATCCTGGAAAATACCCGTTTCCATGCCGGCGAGGAAAAGAACGACCCGGCCTTGGTAGAGGCGATGGCGGCGATCGGCGACCTCTACGTCAACGACGCCTTCTCCGCCGCGCATCGCGCGCACGCCTCGACGGAAGGGCTGGCGCACAAGCTGCCCGCCTTTGCCGGCCGGTCGATGGAAAAGGAACTGGACGCCCTGCAGGCGGCGCTGGGCCAGCCCGTGACGCCGGTCGCTGCGGTTGTGGGAGGCGCGAAAGTTTCGACCAAGCTCGACGTACTCAACAACCTCGTCGCCAAGGTCGATCACCTGATCATCGGCGGCGGCATGGCCAACACCTTTCTCTACGCGCGCGGGGTGGATGTGGGCAAGTCGCTGTGCGAAAAGGATCTTAGCGAGACCGCCGAGGCGATCTTCGACAAGGCGGAAGCGGCGGGCTGCACGATCCACTTGCCCTATGACGTGGTCGTCGCGAAGGAGTTCGCCGCCAATCCCCCGTCCGTGCGGACATGCAACGTGCATGAGGTCGCGGAAGACGAAATGATCCTGGATGTCGGCCCCGCCGCTGTCGAGGCGCTGGGCGACGCGCTCAAGAATTGCCGCACTCTCGTGTGGAACGGCCCACTGGGCGCGTTCGAGATCGCGCCGTTCGACGCCGCCACGGTGGCGCTGGCCAAGACCGCGGCAGCGCTGACCAAAGAAGGACAGTTGACGTCGGTGGCCGGTGGCGGCGATACCGTTGCGGCACTCAACCACGCCGGCGTGGCTGCGGACTTCAGTTTCGTGTCCACCGCTGGCGGCGCCTTCCTGGAATGGATGGAAGGCAAGGAACTGCCGGGGGTCAAGGCGCTAGAAGCCTGACGCCCGAACCGGGCCTCCGCCGCCTTTTGGAGAGGGCAGCGGGGAGGTCGACCACCGGATGTCGCCGAAGGGGCGGTATCCTTCCTTATCAAGAAGGTATGTGCAGATGCTGGATCAGGATATGAAGAGCAAGATCGCCAAAGGTAACGGCTTCATCGCCGCGCTCGACCAGAGCGGCGGCTCCACGCCCAAGGCCTTGAAGGGCTATGGCATCGAGGAAGGCGCATGGAGCAGCGAGGAAGAGATGTTCGGCCTCATCCACGCCATGCGCAGCCGCATCATCACCGCCCCCGTCTTCACCGGCGACAAGGTGCTGGGGGCGATCCTGTTCGAACGCACGATGGACGGCACGGTGGACGGCAAGCCAACGCCCCAGGCGCTGATCGAGCGGGGCGTCGTGCCCTTCATCAAGATCGACAAGGGTCTGGAAGATGAGGCCAACGGCGTGCAGTTGATGAAGCCCAATCCCGGCCTCGACACGCTGCTCGCCCGCGCCAAGGGGCTGGGTGTGTTCGGCACCAAGGAACGCTCGGTCATCAACCTTGCCAACCGGGAAGGCATCGCCGCCGTGGTGGCGCAGCAGTTCGAAGTCGGCAGGCAGGTGCTCGCCGGCGGGCTGATGCCGATCATCGAGCCTGAGGTGAACATCAAGTCGCCCGAGCGTGCCGAGGCCGACGCGATCCTTCTCGAAGAGATCCTCAAG
>JACESO010000112.1 GCA_013911745.1 Sphingobium sp.
GAAAAATCACAACATCAGATAGATAGCATAAGCCGCCGCCAATGCGATCAAAGAGCCGTTCACGATCTTATCGATCTTTTTAGTCGATGGCACGAAGGGCGAGCAGAGAGCCAGTAGCCCCCCGATTGCTATCAGCGGCAACGTCAGTTCTCGTTCATTGCCATTGTTGCTAAGTCCAAATGCCAGTCCCAGCAGCACTGCGCCGACGCCTATTGCAAGGACTAGTCCTTTCATTGCCTATCTCCTGACTAAACCAGTCCTTACGGGTCGGGCAGTAAAGATTGGCCAAACTAGGCCGCCGAATGTCCGCAACGAGGCGTTTTCCTGCCACCAATGGTCCCGGACGGACGCTTACGCTGATGCTAGGCATCCGCCGCTCCCATTCGAGTTGATCCAAAAATTCGGTCGATCCTATTAGTAATACAATATAGGGGAGACAAGAGATCGGGAGCATCTTTTTCGTGGCCGGGAAACGCGTCAGCACCGCCAGGGGCGGAACGTCGAACGGTGCAGCGCCGCCAGGGAAACTGCAGATCTTTACCTTGTATGAGTAATATGACCGCTCGGCATATCGTTGATCGGCTTTCTGCTCGCCGCCGGTTCGCTTTCTCAGCGCTGGCTGCGCCGCCCTGCGGGTCATTCGACGCACCTGATCTGTCTTCGGACCGCCATACTCCTTGCGCCATCAAGAGTAGATCTGTTCGCTGACCAGATCCGTCAGTACGCCTCCGCCGTCGGGGAACCCTGCGCCAGCACAATCTCAACTTCACGCAGCGCACAGCAGCCTGTATCCGACTGAAGTCAGAAAGGCTTCTCCCTTCGGAGGACTCCAAATTTGGATCAGGCGAGCGGATCAAGCGTGCCGAGCGAGGCGACCAGCGCCAAGACAACCATGGCGGCGCTGGTTTCGATCAGGATGGAAAAGCGGAGGCGACCGATCGCGCTCCGTCTCGAAGCACCGTCCAGCGCGGGCGTCAGCATCCAGCGATTGATTGCGGCCAGCCCCAGCATCAAGCCGAACAGGGCGAGTTTGATGCCGAGCAGCATTCCGTATCGGTTGGCCACCAGTTCCGGGAGTCGCTCCCAACCCACGATCATGATCGCATTGATCGATCCGCTTGCAACCAATGTCAGGACGACCAACGTTCCCATCACCGAGAAGCGCGCCAGCATGGTTGACGCCCGCCGCACGTCGGCCATGTCGGTTCGCAGTGTCAGCAACGTCCCGAGAAGCACCGCGAGCGCGCCGATCCAGGCCGCCGCCGCCCATATATGCACCACGTCGGCGGCGCGGTGGAGCGTGCCCGCCATGCCTTCGGTCGCGCCGGCATGTCCTGTCCAGGCCAGCGTCGCGGCGGCGACGGCTGCGGGAATGAGCGCCAGTCGCGGCCGATGAGCCGCCGCACAGATAGCAGCGATCAGCAAGGCCATCGCACGCACCGCCAGAACAAGGCCCAGCGGCGTCAGAGTTAACAGGATCCGCACGGTCGTCCAGTCGGGAGGCATCATGGCGGAGCCCGCCATCGATGATGCGCTGGCGAGCAGCCACATTGCAGACGTCGAGACGCCGCCGAGCGCCAGCGCAAAGATGACCAATCGCCGGCCTGCCATGCCCATGACCCACCAGAACAGTGGCAGGCCCATGAGCAGGGCAAGGTCTAGCATGAGCGCGAGGCGCACCGCGATGAGCACCCTATCGCCCACGGCGGCTTACTTGACCTTGAAGCTGTAGCTGCCTTCCATCTTGTGCTGGTCGGCGCCGACGATGTGCCATTTAAGGTCATAGCTGCCGGCGGGCAGAGAGCGGGGCAAGGTGACGGTCATCGTCTTGCCTTCGACGCTGGTTTTGAAGCCCTTGATCGGCATCGGCGGATGATCGGCCATGCCGGGCATCCCGGTCATGACGATCTCGACACCGCTCATTGGCGCGAGGAAGGTTTCGGAGAAGGTGAGCGTCAGTTTCGTGGGCTTGGCGACGGTTGCGTTCGCCGCCGGGCTGGACGAGAGCAGCTTGCTGTGCGCTGCGGCGACGCCCGGCAGGGCGATGGCGGCGGCGGCGATCAGGGCGACGAGCGAACGGTTCATGGGACAGTCTCCGGCAAGGATGGATAAGGGGCTTTACGCATAGACTTGCCCGCTCCCTCATCTGCTGCGCATAATTTCCGACGAGGGATCGGCGCGCGGCGCGCGTATGCGGTGCGGGAACATGGAGACGATGACGATGAGCGACCTTGACCGGATGCTGGATGCGATGCGCGCCATGCCGACCGACGCCCGGCTGACGGGGATCGACGGCGCGGTGATCGCGGGCGTTGCGCGGCGGCGCGAGCAGGCGATGGCGCGGCGCAGTCTGGCGCTGGCGGGGCTGCTGGCGATCGGCATCGGCTGGGCGGGCACCATCCTGCCGGCCGCGCCGGCGCAGGCGTCGCCTCTGCCGATCGGCATGTCCGATTATGCGCCCTCGCGCCTGCTCGGCCAGTGAGCGCGGGTCGTTGAGCGCGGGCCGCTACCTGTTGGTGGCGCTGGTGGCGTTTGCGGCCGCGTTGGTGGCCGTGTTGGTGGCACGCACCTGGCTTGCCCCTGCTCCCCGCGTGGAGAGCGAGGTCCACGCGCTGCTGCATGAGCGGCTCACCCTCGACGCAGCACAGGAAACGCGCATCCACGCGCTGGAGGAGACCTTCGCCAAGCGCCGCGCGGGCCTGGAAGCGGAGATGCGCGCCGACAACCAGCGGCTGGCGGCCGCGATAGCCGCCGAGCATGGCTATGGGCCCAAGGTCGGCGCGGCGGTCGACCGAACGCATCATGTGATGGGCCAACTGCAGAAAGAGACGTTGCAGCACATCTTCGCCATGCGCGGCGTGTTGCGCCCCGATCAGGCGGCGCAGTTCGACGCCGCCGTCGTCAAGGCGCTGACGCAGCCTGCCCAGTCCCAGCGATAGAGTGAGCGCCGCCGATCCCGAGGATCGCGCGCTCGTCGCCCGCGCATTGGCTGGCGACCAGTCGGCCTATGCCGAGCTGATGCAGCGCCACCGCGACGCCGTCTATCGGCTGGCGCGGGGCCATGTCGGCGATGCGGACGAGGCGCTAGACGTGACGCAGGAGGCCTTCGTCGCCGCCTTCGCCGCCCTGGCCCGCTATGACAACGCCCGTCCCTTTCGCGTCTGGATTGCGCGGATCGCGCTCAACAAATGCCGTGACTGGGCGCGGCGGCGCGCGGTGCGGCGCTTCTTCACCGGCGCGCGCCCTATCGACGACGCGCTCGACATACGCGATGACGGCGCCACGCCGGAGGAGGCGCTGGAGTCCACGCGCGCTCTCGCCCGGATCAACGCCGCCGTCGCCGCCCTGCCAGCGACATTGAAAGACCCACTGCTGCTTTGCGCGATCGAGGGCATGAGCCAGATCGAGGCGGGCGAGGTGCTGGGCGTGACCCCCAAGGCGGTGGAGACACGGCTCTACCGCGCGCGCGCGAAGCTGAGCGAAATGTTGAGGGATTAGCCTGCCGCACGCGTAAGAGGGAGCATGGCTTCCCTTTCTCTCGATCGACGCGCCCTGATGAAAGGCGCCGCCGCGCTCACCCTGGCCCAAGCCTTTCCCGCATGGGCGCGCAGCGGATCGGCGGGCCTTCACCCCGCGCTGGATGTGCTGTCAGGTGAGGCCATCGCCTTGACCGTGGGTGAAAGCCACTTCGCCACCGGCGGCCGATCGGCCCATGCGATCACGATCAACGGCACCCTGCCCGCCCCGGTCATTCGCCTCAAGGAAGGGCAGACCGTCCGCCTCGCCGTCACCAACCGGCTGAAGGAGGATACGTCGATCCACTGGCACGGGTTGATCGTGCCGTTCCAGATGGATGGCGTTCCGGGCATCAGCTTTCCGGGCATCCGGCCGGGTGAGACCTTCGCCTATGAATTCCCGATCCGCCAGTCGGGCACATACTGGTATCACAGCCACTCAGGCATGCAGGAGGCGATGGGCCATTATGGCCCGATCGTCATCGATCCCGCCGGCCCGGACCCGGTGCAGGCGGATCGCGAGCATGTGATCGTCCTGTCCGACTGGTCGCCGGTCCATCCCCATGTGCTGCTCAAGCGCCTCAAGCAGATGGGTGGCTATCATAATTTCCAGAAGCAGACGCTGGCCGGACTGATAGCGGGCAGGGACCAGAGCCTCAAGGAGCGGATCGACTGGGGCAAGATGCGGATGGACCCCACCGACATTTCCGACGTCACCGGCTCCACCTACAGCTTCCTGGTGAACGGCCATGGCACGCCGGAAAACTGGACCGGCCTGTTCTTGGCCGGCGAGCGGGTTCGGCTGCGGATCGTCAATGCGTCTGCCATGACCAATTTCAACGTGCGGCTGCCCGGCCTTCCCATGACCGTGGTCCAGTGCGACGGCCAGCATGTCCAGCCGGTCGAGACCGACGAGTTCCAGATCGGCATCGCCGAAACCTATGACGTGCTGGTCCAGCCGACCGAAGCCAAGCCCTATGGCCTGATCGCCGAGGCGATCGACCGCTCCGGCCTCGTCCGCGCGACGCTGGCGCCGCAGATCGGCATGGTCGCGCCGATCCCGCCGCTGCGCCAGCGCCCGCTGCTCACCATGAAGGACATGGGCATGGACATGAGCGGCATGGACATGGGCCAGAATGGCGTCATCGACTTGAGCCAGCCTGCCAACGAAAGCATGAGCGGTCATAGCATGAAGATGCTCGACCCCTCGGTCGCGCCCGATGTGCCGATGGGGCCAGGGGTCGCCACCCTCTCCGCCATGCCCGCCGATCGCACCGCCGACCGGCCCACGGGCCTTGAGGATGTCGATCATCGCGTGCTCACCTATGCGGACCTTAAAGCGCTGGAGCCCAACAGCGACACGCGCCCGCCGACCCGCGCGCTCGACATTCACCTGACCGCGAACATGGAGCGCTATATGTGGTCGTTCGACGGAGTGAAGCTGTCGGAGGGGGCGGAACCCATTGCCTTCCGCCATATGGAGCGGGTGCGCGTGACGCTGATCAACGACACGATGATGCCCCACCCCATCCATATCCACGGCCATTTCTTCCAGCTCGTGACCGGCGAGGACGCGGCGACCAATCCGCGCAAGCATACGGTCAACGTGCTGCCGGGCGGCAAGGTCAGCTTCGATCTGACCGCCGATGCGATCGGCGACTGGGCGTTCCACTGCCATATGCTGATGCACATGCATGCGGGGATGATGCGGGTCGTGACCGTCCGGCATGAAAGCGCCGAAGCATGAGGCGCGCTCTGGCGATAACGCTGCTCAGCGTTGCGCTGCCGGCGCAGGCGCAGACGATGGATCATAGCCAGATGGACCATGGCGCGCATGAGATGCCGCAGGGCGAAACGCCTCCGGCCGCCGATCCCCATGCCGGTTGTTCATGGTGAAATTCAAGCTCAGCGCGAGGCGAACTGGCGTCCCCGTGCCGACAAAGCCCAGCGCTGTGGCGTCGCATCGGGCGCGGTCTCGCGCACGAAGCATTGCCCGCCCCGGCTGCGGATCGTCCGGCACATGGCGGTGGCGGCGTTCCTGTCGCCAAATCCGCTGATGGCCAGCCTGTGATAGGCCCGGCCGTTGACGGTCGCCTCGCTTGTCAGCACCGGAAAGGCGGCCAGGGTCGTGTTGCGGCCTGCCATGGCGAACCATTTTTCCTTGGCGACGGCGGCATTATCATAGGCGCCAAGTTGAACCACCCACTGGCTGGCGCTTGTACCCACCGGCCTCATGAAGGCTTCGCGCTGCATCTGCGCCACGGGCATGCGGCTGCCTGCCGCACGGATCTTGAGGCGGTTCTCTGAACCATAGGCCGCGACCCTCACCGGTTCAGGCAGTGCCTGGATGACCGGCACCGGCTGCTGGCCGGCCGTTTCCTCCGCCATTTGCATCGGCGAATTGGGCATCGCAGGTTCGCGCGCCGCACCAGCCATCTCGACCGGTGACGCAGGTGCCGCCAGCGCCAAAGCAACCGGCTGGCCGGGGTCGGCCTGGTTGATGGTGACGCCCATCAGCGCGGCGACACGAAGCGGTGCAAGCGAAGGCTCTGCAATCTGCGCCCAGTCCGAAATGCGCTTGTTGGCCGCGAGCGGCTCCATATCCAATCCCACCACCATGCGCGCATCTTTCCACCGCCCCGCCAGAGCATAGGCATAGGCAAGGTTCTGCCGCGTCCGCACGGTCGCGGACGGATCCTGGATCGCGGCGGACAGGATGCGTACGCCTTCAGCCGGATCGCCAGCAAGCGCCATGGCGAGGCCATAGTCGCCGGCAGGAATGGTGTCGGCATGCGCGGCCAGCAGCTCGCGAGCCGCATCCGCCCGGCCCTGTGCCGTTTGCACGAGTGCCAGATTGACGAAGCTACCGGCATCGCCGCCGCCCAGCGAAATCGCGTCCGAAAATGCGCTTTCGGCCGAAGCGAAACGGCCGGCAAGCAGATAGGCACGGCCCAGCGTCCGACGATAGGTCGCGTTCTGTGGGTCGAGGCGGACCGCGGCCTCCGCCGCCTCCACCGCTTTCCCGCCATTTCGGTCGGCCAGCGCCCTTTCCGCTGCGCCGGCTGACTTGGCGGCATCGCCCCTGGGCTCAACGACCGCAGCCGACGGGCGGAAAGCCGCCCCGGTGCAGCCGACCATTGTGGTGGCGACGAGCAGCGACGAAAGCGTCACGCTTTTGATTGTCTTGCGGTTCATCTTCCTACCCACTTCCATTATTGACCGTCGCCAACAGCTGGCAGCTGTTGAGCCAGCCGGTCGATTTCCGGCAGATCATCGAGATAATCGTCGAGCGCTTGCGTCACGATCTGCTGCGCCGATCGTCCGCTGACAGCGCAGGCGAGGCGAAGCTTCAGATGGCGATCGGCGTCCAGACGCAAGGTGAAGGCTGCCTTTCGCGACCGCGCAGGGGCCGGGGCGACAGCAGTCCTTCCCGCCAGTCGCCGCGCCAGCGTCTTGCGCTGCTGGATAACCTGCGGCTCGGTCACGGCAGCGGCCATGGGCGTCAGCCCGATCGGGGCGACAGCGTCTTCGACCGGCAACGGCGCGGGTTCGATGTCAAAGCCCATGTCGTTCCAGCCAAGATCGTCCTGCGCCATCCCGCCCGGCGCCCGACCGAACCCCAGCATCGGACGGCGCATCGCCGGTTGCGCGGCACCTTTGCGAGCCAGCAAGCCGGAGGTCAGGGAAGCGAGCGGTTTGGGTTCGGCCATGATACGCGCCTCCTTCACTGGCTGATCACACGGCGGCCGAAGCCCCCGCCGGTCGGACGCGCGGCGACGGTGCCGACGCTGCCATGGGGCACGGAAAACACCGTGCGGCGAAAATTCTTCTCAAGCCGATCGGACACATAGGTCCACAGCGCCTGCACTTCAGCTGCCGAGCGACCCTTGGGATCGACCTCCATCACGGTGCGCCCGTCGATCATAGATGCGGCGAAATCCGTCCGGTGGTGCAATGTCACCGGGGCGACCGTGCCATGCTGAGACAGGGCCACGGCTGCCTCGGAGGTGATGCGCGCCTTTGGCGTGGCGGCATTGACGACGAAGATCAGCGGCTTGCCCGCCCGTTCGCAGAGATCCACCGTGGCGCCCACGGCGCGCAGGTCGTGGGGGCTCGGCCGGGTAGGAACGACGATCAATTCCGCGACGGATATGACGCTCTGAATGGCCATGGTGATCGCAGGCGGCGTGTCGATGACTGCGAGCTTGAAACCCTGCTGCCGCAAAATCTCGAGGTCAGCCCCAAGCCGGGCGACGGTGGTCTGCGCAAAGGCGGGATATTCCGCTTCCCGCTCGTTCCACCAGTCCGCAAGCGACCCTTGCGGATCGATATCGATCAGCACCACCGGGCCAGCGCCGGCCAGTTGTGCCTGAACAGCCAGATGGCCGGACAGGGTCGTCTTGCCCGATCCCCCCTTCTGCGATGCCAATGCCAAAATCCGCACGCGCGTCCCCCACCAAAATTCAGGTACGTCCGCAGTCGCACGACTGCGGCTAAAAATTGGTTAATTGCAGGGGAAGACCATCTGAGCCATCATGCCGGCGCGGAACGCATTGGTGCTAACGCGACATTAACCCTGATGGCGTAGGGCGTCGCTGGATGTCATGAGGCGCGGGAGCTTTGGCGCATGAAGCGGTTGACAGTGATCCTTGCGGCGACGGCTATGACCGGCCTGACCGCGCCAGTGCAGGCTGACGTCAAGACCGGCGTAGATGCCTGGCAGCAGGGCGACTATGCGAAGGCGATCGCCGAGTGGCGTCCCCTGGCGGAGGCGGGCGACCCGGATGCGCAGTTCAATCTCGGTCAGGCTTACAAGCTTGGCCGGGGCGTTCAGTCCGACATGCCAACCGCCATCAGCTGGTATCGCAAGGCGGCGCAACAGGGACATCTGCGTGCCGAGGACAGTCTAGGCCTGCTGATGTTCCAGCAAGGCGACCGGGCCGGAGCCATCCCCTATCTGGAGCGCGCCGCGTCTCGTGGCGAACCGCGCGCGCAATATATCGTCGGCACGTCCCTGTTCAACGGCGACGTCATCGGCAAGGATTGGGTCCGCGCCTATGCGTTGATGAGCCGCGCGTCGGCCGCAGGCTTGTCGCAGGCCACGGCGAGCCTCGAACAGATGGAAAAATATATTCCGGAGGACCAGCGGAGGCGGGGTGTAGCGCTTGCCGCCAGCCTCCAGACGGGCAAGAGCGTCAATACGGAAGCGGCTCCGGTCCCGGTGCGCGTGGCGGCATCATCGAAGCCGTCCCGGCCCGCGCCGCAGAGCGCGGCGAACGCGCCCGCGTCGCCCAAGCCTCAGCCAGCTGCCACGCCAAAGACCCCAGTGCCGCCTTCATCCGGCAACTGGCGTGTCCAGCTGGGCGCCTTCAGCGAGGAGAGCCGCGCTCGAACCCTATGGAGCCAGCTGACGAAGAAGGTCGGCGGGCTTTCCGCCTATCAGCTCTATCTGGTCAAGGCC
>JACESO010000113.1 GCA_013911745.1 Sphingobium sp.
GATCGCCATTCGTTGCCGATTTGGTGGTCATGTCTCGCCCCCGCGCTTGCTGAAATAGGCATGGAACTGGTTGAGTGCCTCGCTGGCGAAGGCGATGCGCTGAAGATCGTCGTCGGTCGATGCGCAGACGCCTGACAGCATCGCGCTCAGCCCCGGTGTTTCGGGACGGCCGAACTTGCCGTCTCCCATGTCGAGATCATGGATGATCTCTCCGATGGCCTGAAGGCCGGGATCATCCGTCAGCCCCGCGCGGAGCAGCAAGGTTTCGAAACTGCACCGGTCGCCTTCATGGGTGAATTCCGCATCGGCCATGTCGAAGCGTAGCTCGCTCGGGCCGGGCACATGGCTGCGGCTGTCGACGAAGCGGAACCGCGCCTGCGGATCGATGAATCGGCGGATCAGCCAGGCGCAGGCGATGCGATCCACATGGACGCCGCTGCGCGTAACCCAGATTTTGTTCTTGAGGTCTGGCGTCTCCGTATCAGAAGACGGTTCGGGTCGTCCGATGTCGGGATGTTCGTATCTGCGTCTGTCGAGTTCCGCCAGTGCCGCTTCGGCTTCGAGCCTGCCGTCTGCGTCGAAAAAGTCGAGGCGCTTTACGTCCGCCAGTTTCCTTTGCAGCCGGGCGATGTCGCTGCCGCTGGCGGGGCCCGTGTCGATCAGGCGGCGGGCAGCGTCGGCAATGTCCTTATAGTCCGCGTCCCGCGCGCCATCGAACAAGGCGCGGATGTCTGCGTCGGTCTGGCCGGCCAGCAAATGCGCCTCGATCAGGATCGCCTCGCCGCCTTCCTGCACGATGTCGGCCATCAAATCCTGAAAAGCCGCCTTGTTCGCAGACGTCTCCGGCAGGACATGCGCCGCATTCTTCAGGGGAACGGCGCCGATCGCCTGCAACCTGCGCCAGATCTTTACGCGCAGATAGGGCGGCTTTGCCGGCAATTGATGGAGCAGGGCCAGCCACCGGAGATTTTCCATTTCACCAATCATGATTCATATGTATCATGTTCAAAATTGTTATGGAACATGTGTATCTATGAAATGTTCGCGTTTCGTTGTGCGCCATGGCACGATGGCTCTGTGTGCTGGTCTTACCATCGTCTCGCTCCCTGCCAGAGCCGATGACGGCCTCACGCTGAGCGGCACCGTGCGCTTGCGCTACGAAACGATCGACGGACAGGCGCGCGCCGGCTTCAACAGCAGCGACGACCTCTTCAACATCCGCACCCAGATTGCGGGCGAGTATCGGTCCGGCGATTTTCGCGTCGGGGCCGAACTGTTCGACAGCCGCGCCTATGGCGCGCGCACCGGCACGCCCATTTCGACCAACGAAGTCAACGCGATCGAGCCAGTGCAGGCCTATATCGGCGTCGACATTCCGGCCGCTTTCGGCAGGGGGACAAAGCTGTCATTGACCGCTGGTCGCATGATGCTGAACCTGGGCTCGCGCCGCCTGGTCGCCGCCGACGATTATCGCAACACGACCAACGGCTATACGGGATTGAAGGCGGATATTGACGGCAGAAAAGGGCTGAAGGCGACCTTCATCTACACGCTGCCGCAAATGCGGCTACCCGACGATCTTGAGTCCGTGCGCGATCATGTGGTGCGGCTCGACCGCGAAAGTTTCGACCTCGTGCTATGGGGCGGGATCGTGTCGAAGGAGCGGGCGGTCGGACCCGCGATGGCGGAACTCAGCTATTTCCACCTGGGCGAACGGGACGCGCCGGGGCGTCCCACGCGGGACCGGTCGCTCGATACATTTGGCGGACGGCTGATCACGCAGCCGGCCATTGGCAAGCTCGATTATGAAGTGGAAGCCTTTTACCAGACCGGTCATGTCAGCGCGTCCCTTGCCTCGGCCGCGCCGCAGTTGTCGGTGAGTGCAGGCTTCGTGCATGCCGACCTTGGCTACAGTTTCGCAGGCCGCTGGAAGCCGCATCTTTCGGCGGAGTTCGATTGGGCCAGCGGCGACCGGCCGGGAGGGCATTATGGCCGGTTCGACACATTGTTCGGCATGCGGCGGGCGGATCTGGCACCGGCTGGCCTCTATAATGCACTCGCCCGCACCAACATCCTGACGCCGGGCGTCCGCATGGAGGTAAGTCCGGGCAAACGGCTCGATATGTTCATCGCGGGACGGCTGATGTGGCTGGCGGCGCGGGAGGACAGTTTCTCGTCAACGGGCGTGCGGGACGCGAGCGGCGCCTCCGGGCGCTTCGCCGGGCGGCAGGTAGAGGCGCGGCTGCGCTACTGGATCATCCCGGCGCGCCTTCGCTTCGAATATGACGGACTGGTGCTGGACAAGGGCAGCTTCCTGCGTGACGCGCCCAATGCGCCTGCAAAGCACGCCACCCTCTACAACAGTTTCAATCTCACCATCAGCATCTAGCATCAGTTGCACCCATCTTTTTTCAGGGTGGACGATCGCTCACATAAAGAACATAACAAGAACATAGTGAGCGAATCGTCATGTCTGAGCCTATTCCCATCAGGGGCGACCGTCCGGAAAGCGGCGGTGTGTCCACCGATCCGTCAGCGATCCCGCTGCTGGAAAAGGGCAGGCTGCACGAACTCCATTGTTCGGGGGAGGACAGGGCGGCTGCGCTGTCCTTCGCCTTGGCCATGGGGCAGTGGGACAGGGATGGCATGGTCTTCGCCCTGCATGTGCCGCGCAAAGCCAGTCTGCCGCTGGTCCTTTTCGGCGATGGCCTCGCCGCGCTTGGTTTTCTGCCGCATCAATTGACCATCGTCGAAGCGGCCAGTGAGGTCGACATGCTCCGCGCCTGCCACGATGCCGTACGATGCAGCGGCATCGCGGCCGTGCTGATGGAAGCGGAAGGGCGCTTTGCCGATTATGATCTGACCGCCAGCCGCCGTCTCGTCCTGGCGGCGGAAGCATCCCAAAACTGCGTGATGCTGCTGCGGGTGGGGGCCGAGCCACGATCGAGCGCCGCGCAGACGCGCTGGTCCATTTCCAGCGCGCCATCGATTCCGCTGGAGGCGGGCGCGCCCGGAGGATCGGCGATCCATGTCGAATTGCTGCGAAATCGCGGGGGAAGGGCAGGAAGACGCTGGCGGCTGATATGGGATGACGAGCATGGAACATATCGGGATGCAGACGAGCGACGGACGGTGTCTGGCGCTGTGGTTCCCTTTTCTTCCTTGCGAGCGGGCGCAGTCGGCGGCGCGCGCCGATCCGGCTGAGGATGCCGCGCCCTTTGCGCTGGTGGACCGAATCGGCAATGCCTTGCGCCTGACGGCAGTGGATCGACGCGCGGCAAAGGAAAGGCTGGTCGCGGGCATGACTCTGGCCGATGCGCGAGCGCGATGCCCTGAACTGGTCACGCAGCAGGCCGATCCCGCCGCCGATGGCCTGGAGCTTGGCCGGGTGCTGGAGCGGATGCGGCAATTCACGCCGATGGTGGCGCTCGATGCCCCCGATGGCCTGATCCTGGACATCAGCGGCTGCGCGCATCTGTTCGGCGGAGAGGAGGCCCTCGCCGTGCAGGCGCGGCGGAGCGCCGGCCATGCCAGTCGCCATGCCTTTGGTCCCAACGCCATGGCTGCGCGGGCGCTGGCGCGTCATGCCTGCACGGCGGAGGACCGGCGGGAGGAGAGGGTGGCGGCATTGCCGGTCGCCGCGCTCGAACTGGAGGATTCCGCGCTGGCGGCGCTGCGGCGGGCGGGGCTGCGCACGATCGGCGATCTCGCCTCCCGGTCGATGGGAATGATCGCCGCGCGCTTTGGCGAGCAGGCCGTCGCCCGGCTGCGCCAGATCATGGGAGAGGCCGCCAGCCCTGTCGCGCCGTCCCGTCCCGTTGCGCCGATCCGCGCCGAAGCGCGCTTCCCCGAACCCATCGCCCGCACTGACGATGTCATGGATGTGATCGAAGAACTGCTGGAACAGGTCGCCCGGCAGATGGAAGCGCGCAAGCTGGGCGGCCGACGCTTCGCCATCCGCCTGTGGCGGAGCGACGGCGCGCGTCAGGGGCTTGCCATCGAAACAGGGCAGCCGGTGCGCGATCCCGCCGCTGTCCTGCGTCTTTTGCGGGAGCGGATCGACAGGATGGCGGACCCCCTGGATCCCGGTTTCGGCTTTGACTCGGTCCTGTTGGCGGTTCCCCATGTCGAACCGCTGGCCGAACGGCAGCAGGCGATGGAAGAAGAAGGGGCCGCGACCGGGGATCAGGACGTCATGACCCTGGTGGACAGGCTCTCCATTCGTCTGGGCAGCGGCAATGTGACGCGCCTTCAGCCCTGTGACCGCCATCTTCCGGAGCTTTCGCAGCGGCAGGTTCCCGCGACACAGGCGCGCGCCACGGCCTGGCCGGCGCAGGACAGGCCGCCACGCCCGTTGTTGATGTTCGATCCGCCGCAACCGGTCGCAGTGATCGCCGGCGTGCCGGACGGTCCGCCACTCCGCTTTCGCTGGCGCGACAGACTGCATGAAGTGACTCTGGCGGAAGGTCCGGAACGGATCGGCGCGGAATGGTGGTGTCGGCGGCAGGGGCACCAGCCCGGCGGCGCTGGTCGGACGCGCGATTATTACCGGATCGAGGACAAGGAAGGACGCCGCTACTGGATGTTCCGCCACGGCCTGTTCGGCGAGCAGGGCGAGATCGCCTGGTATCTGCACGGGCTTTTCCCATGAGCGAAAAGAAGGGGACCGCGCCGCCGCCCTTCGCCGAAGTCGTCGCGGCGACCAATTTCAGCTTCCTTCGCGGCGCGTCCCATCCCAAGATCATGGTGCAGCAGGCGGCGCATCTTGAGATGACCGGGCTTGGCATTGCCGACCGGAACAGCGTGGCAGGCGTGGTGCGCGCGCATCAGGCGCTCAAGGATTTACGCCCGCTTGGCGTCACGATGCGCCTGATCGTAGGCGCGCGGCTGGTCTTCGCCGACGGAACGCCCGACATCGTCGCCTATCCGCGAACGCGGTTCGGCTGGGGGCGGCTCACGCGCCTCCTGACGCTGGGCAATCGACGCACGGTCAAGGGCGAATGCGAACTGACCCTGCCCGATCTGATCGACCATGCGCAGGACATGGCGCTGATCGCGATGGGCGGCGATGCCGGGCTGCTGACGCGCTTGAAGGATACGACGCCCCATCTCTGGCTCGCCGCGACGATGCACCGGGAGGGGCGCGACGCGCGCCTGTTGGCCAAGCGCAAGGCGCTGGCGGCACGATGCGCGGTGCCGTTGATCGCCACCAACGACGCACTCTATGCTGAGGCCGATGACAGGCCGATGCAGGATGTGCTCACCTGCATCCGCGAGGGGATGACGGTGCAGACGGCCGGACGCGGCTTGGCCGCCAATGCCGAGCGGCACCTCAAAAGCCCGGAGGAAATGACGCGGCTGTTTGCCGCCTGCCCGGAAGCGGTTTCCGCCACTCAGAACCTGCTCGGCTGCATCGGCTTCACGCTGGACCAGCTGGAATATGAATATCCGCACGAACCCGTGCCGGAAGGATGGAAGCCGCAGGACTGGCTGGAACATCTGGTGCAGGAAAAGGCGAAGGCCCGCTTTCCGGACGGGTTGCCCCCAGAGTATCGCAAGACCCTGGACGAAGAATTCAGGCTGATCCGCATAAAGAATTACGCCTATTATTTCCTGACCGTCCACGACATCGTCGCCTATGCCCGCAGCCTTGATCCGCCGATCCTGTGCCAGGGGCGGGGGTCCGCCGCCAATTCGCTGGTCTGCTATCTGCTGGGCGTGACACCCATCGACCCGGTCGAACAGAAACTGCTCTTCTCCCGCTTCCTCACTGAACAGCGTAGCGAACCGCCCGACATCGACGTCGATTTCGAACATGAGCGGCGCGAGGAGGTGATGCAATATATCTATCGCCGCTACACCCGCGACCGGGCGGGCATCGCCGCGACCGTCATCCGCTATCGCCAGCGCAGCGCGGTGCGGGAAGTGGGCAAGGCGCTGGGCCTGACGGAGGATGTGACGGCTCGCCTGTCCGGCACGGTATGGGGCTGGGGCGGCGAAGGTCTGCCTGAAAGCCGCGTGGCCGAGGCCGGGTTCGATCCCGCCAATCCCGAACTCGCCCGGCTGCGCGACATGGCGGACCGGCTCTACGAATTTCCCCGCCATTTGTCCCAGCATGTGGGCGGCTTCGTGCTCAGCCAGGGGCGGCTCGATGAACTGGTGCCGATCCACAATGGCGCGATGCCTGATCGCACCTTCATCGAATGGGACAAGGACGATCTTGAAACATTGAAGCTGATGAAGGTGGACGTGCTGGCGCTCGGCATGCTGACGGCGATCCGCAAGAGTTTCGACCTGATGCGAGAGCATGACCTGGGCGATCTGACGCTGGAGGATGTGCCCAGGGAGGATCAGACAACCTACGCCATGCTCCAGAAGGGCGACAGCATCGGCACCTTCCAGGTCGAAAGCCGCGCCCAGATCGCCATGCTGCCGCGCATGAAGCCCAAGGAGCTGTATGACCTCGTCATCCAGGTCGCGATCGTGCGGCCAGGGCCGATCCAGGGCGGCATGGTGCATCCCTATCTGCGGCGCAGGGCCGGGGAAGAATCCCCCAATTATCCCGGACCGCCGGATCATCCCTTTGAATTGAAGGAGGTGTTGGAAAAGACGAAGGGCGTCCCCCTGTTCCAGGAACAGGCGATGCGGCTTGCGATCGTCGCCGCCAAGTTCACGCCGGAGGAAGCCGACGGTCTGCGGAGGTCCATGGCGACCTTTCGCAATCGTGGCGACATGCACAAATGGCAGGAAAAATTCATCAGCGGCATGACGGGCCGGGGCTATCCGCTGGATTTCGCGGAACGCTGTTTCGAACAAATCAAGGGCTTTGGCGAATATGGCTTTCCCGAAAGCCATGCGCAGGCGTTCGGTTGGCTCGCCTATGTCTCCTCTTGGTTGAAATGCCACTATCCCGCCGTCTTCACTTGCGCGTTGCTCAACAGCCAACCAATGGGCTTCTACGCCCCGGCGCAACTGGTGCGCGATGCGCAGGAACATGGCGTGGAGGTGCGACCGATCGATGTGCAGGCGAGCCATTGGTACAGCACGCTGGAAGGCGAGCGGATCTTGCGTCTTGGTTTCGACCGGATCGACGGCTTCCGCGAGGAATGGGCCAAGGCGCTGGTCGCGGCGCGGGAAGCGAGCCCCGTGCGCGACATGGAGGATCTGGCGCGGCGGGCCGGCATGCCGGCGCGGGCGCTTCACTTGCTGGCGGACGCCGATGCGCTGCGCTCCATAGGGCAGAACCGCCGCGAAGCGGGGTGGGAGGCGCGGCGCGTGCCGCCGATGCAATTGCCGCTCTTCGCCGCACAAGATCTTCCCGAACTGGGGAAGGAAGCGGACGCCGCCCTGCCGCCCATGCCCTTGTCGGAGGAAGTCGCGATCGACTACCAGACCCATCGCCTGTCGCTGAAGGGCCATCCCATGCAGTTTCTGCGCCGCCGTTTCGCGCGTCATGGCGTGATCGATTGCGCGGCGGTCAATGCGGCGAAGGACGGCGCAAAGGTGCGGGTTGCGGGCGTCGTGCTGATACGCCAGCGGCCGGGCAAGGGCAATGCGGTCTTCATCACGATCGAGGATGAAAGCGGCATCGTCAACGCTCTGCTATGGGCGCGGGAGATGGAGAAGCAGCGGCGGGCGGTGATGGCGTCACGCCTGATGCTGATCGACGGGACGGTTCAGCGCAGCAAAGAGGATGTAGTGCATCTGATGGTCGATCGCGTCACGGACGCCAGCGGCGCGCTCGACTGGCTGCAGCAACAGCCGATGAGCCGCAGCGACGAAGTGACCCATCCGGGCCATCCGCGCGCCGCTCCATCGCCCCGGCGGCATCCGCGCGATGTAAGGATATTGCCCAGGTCACGGGATTTTCACTGACAGTGCGGCTCACCGCTTCTGCGCAAACCAGATCACATGGCGCGGCCCCTTGCCGTTGTCGCGCGCCTTGACCGCCACCTCGTCGACCGCGAAGCCGGCATTGCGCAGGCGGCGGGTGAAGGCGTCGTCCGATCCCGCCGACCATATGGCGACAATGCCGCCGGGTTTTAGCGCTGCCTTCGCCGCCTCCAGTCCCGCAGCCGAATAGAGCCGGTCGTTCGCCGCCGCGGTCAGCCCGTCGGGGCCATTGTCCACATCCAGCAGGATCGCGTCATAGGCGGCCCGCGCAGTGGCGATCACCGGCACGACATCCTCGATCAAAAGCGTGACGCGGGGATCGTCGAGGCACCCTGCCATCAACTCCGCCATCGGACCACGCGCCCATTCGATGATTTCCGGCACAAGCTCGGCCACTGTCACGCGCGCCGTCCCATCCAGCGCGCCGAGCGCCGCGCGCAGGGTGAAGCCCATGCCATAGCCGCCGATCAGCAGATGTGGCGACTTGCGCCCCTTCAACCGGTCGATCGTCATGAGCGCCAGCTGCTTTTCCGAACCGCTCATGCGGCTGCTCATCAGTTCATTACGGTCAAGGACGATCATATGATCCTTGCCGCGACGGTAGAGCTTGAGTTCCTGACCGCCCGGCACCTGTGCCGAACCCAGATATTCCCGCGGGATCATCACCCTGTCCTTCCATTCGCCGGCCTGCCATCCACGGTCAGGCGCATGGCAGCTTGGCTTCCTCCGCGCAAATGCTACAGGCTCGGGGCGATATAATCCTCCTATCTCAAGAGCAGACAGCAATTTCTTCATGCGGTATTTTCTCGATACGGAATTCAATGGTTTCGGTGGCACGCTGATCAGCGTGGCGCTGGTTCCGGAACATGGCGACCAGGAATTCTACGTTTCCCTGCCGCTGCCGGACGAGATCGAGCCATGGGTCGCGAAGCATGTCATACCCTATCTGCGCCATGTGCCGC
>JACESO010000114.1 GCA_013911745.1 Sphingobium sp.
GGGAACGCCAGCGTCTTGCATGAGCTTCTTGGCGGCGTCCTTCAAACCCATGGCGCGGATGCTGTCAGGGCGCGGGCCGACCCAGATCAGCCCGGCGTCGATCACCGCCTGCGCGAAATCGGCATTTTCGGACAGGAAGCCGTAGCCTGGATGGATCGCCTGCGCGCCGGCGGCTTTTGCGGCGGCGATGATCTTGTCGCCTACGAGATAGCTTTCCCGCGCGGGCGACGGTCCGATATGCACCGCCTCGTCAGCGGAGCGGACATGGAGCGCCCGCGCGTCGGCGGCCGAATAGACGGCGACGGTGCGAACGCCCAACGCTCGCGCGGTGCGGATGATGCGGCACGCGATCTCGCCGCGATTGGCGATGAGGAGTGATTCGATCATGACCCTTACATCCTGAAGATGCCGAACTGCGCGCGATCGTCGATCGGGGCGTTCAACGTGGCGGCGAAGGCGAGGCCGAGGACGTCGCGGGTCTGGGCCGGGTCGATGACGCCGTCGTCCCACAGACGGGCGGTGGCGTAATAGGGGTTGCCCTCGTCCTCGAAGCGCTGGCGGATGGGGGCCTTGAAGGCTTCGGCCTGCTCCGGCGTCCAGTGGGCGGCATCGCGGTTGACGGTGGCGAGCACGCTCGCCGCCTGTTCGCCGCCCATCACCGATATGCGGCTGTTGGGCCAGGTGAAGAGGAAGCGTGGGCCATAGGCGCGCCCGCACATTCCGTAATTGCCCGCGCCGAAGCTGCCGCCGATCAGGACGGTGATCTTGGGCACCTGCGCGGTGGCGACGGCGGTGACGAGCTTCGCGCCGTTCTTGGCGATGCCCTCCGCCTCATATTTGCCGCCGACCATGAAGCCGGAGATGTTCTGAAGGAACAGCAGGGGCACGCGCCGCTGGCAGGCGAGTTCGATGAAATGCGCGCCCTTGACCGCGCTTTCGCTGAACAGCACGCCGTTGTTGGCGAGGATGGCGACCGGCATCCCCCAGATGTGCGCGAAGCCGCAGACAAGCGTGGTGCCATAGAGCGCCTTGAACTCGTGGAATTCGCTGCCGTCGACGATGCGGGCGATGACTTCGCGCACGTCATAGGGCGCCCGCACATCCTGCGGCACGATGCCGTAGAGGTCGCTTGCGTCGTAGAGCGGCGGGCGGGGATCGCGCAGGTTCACGTCCGGTGTGCGGTCGGGCTGGAGCGTCGAGACGATGTCTCTCACGATGGTGAGAGCATGGTCGTCATTCTCGGCGACATGATCGACGACGCCCGATTTGCGGCCATGGAGGTCGCCGCCGCCCAGATCCTCCGCGCTGATGACCTCGCCCGTCGCCGCCTGCACCAACGGCGGGCCGGCGAGGAAGATGGTGCCCTGGTTGCGGACGATCACGCTTTCGTCGCACATGGCGGGCACGTATGCGCCGCCTGCCGTGCAGCTGCCCATGACGCAGGCGATCTGGGGGATGCCGCGCGCGCTCATCTGCGCCTGATTGTAGAAGATGCGGCCGAAATGGTCGCGGTCGGGAAAGACCTCCGCCTGATTGGGGAGGTTCGCGCCGCCGCTGTCGACCAGATAGACGCAGGGCAGCCGGTTTTCGAGCGCGATCTCCTGCGCGCGCAGATGCTTCTTGACCGTTAGCGGGAAATAGGTGCCGCCCTTCACCGTCGCGTCGTTGCAGGCGATCATCACTTGCCGCCCTGAAACGCGACCGATGCCCGCGACGATGCCCGCGCCGGGCACTTCATCGCCATAGAGGCCGTTGCCGGCGAGCTGACCGACTTCGAGGAAGGGGCTGCCAGGATCGAGCAGCCGCTCTACGCGGTCGCGGGGGAGCAGCTTGCCGCGCGCGACATGCTTGTCCCGCGCGCTGCCCGACCCACCGCGCGCCGCCGCCGCGACCTTGGCGCGCAGTTCCTCGGCAAGGGTGCGATTGTGCGCGGCGTTGGCGCGGAAGGTCTCGTCGTCCGGCGAGAGCTTGGTGTCGAGGACTGGTCCGCTCATGCGCCGATCAACTCCCGGCCGATCAGCATGCGGCGGATCTCGTTGGTGCCAGCGCCGATGTCGAGCAGCTTGCCATCCCTCATATAGCGTTCCACCGGCCAGTCCTTTGTATAGCCTGCGCCGCCCAAGGCCTGCACCGCCTCAAGCGCCACCTTCATCGCGTTCTCGCTCGCCAGCAGGATCGCGCCCGCCGCGTCGAAGCGGGTGGTTCTGCCGGCGTCGCAGGCCTTCGCCACCGCATAGACATAGGCGCGCGCGCTGTTGAGCGCGACATACATGTCGGCGACCTTGGCCTGCATCAGCTGGAACGCGCCGATGGGCTTGCCGAACTGCCGGCGCTCGCGGACATAGGGCAGCACCACGTCGAGGCAGGCCTGCATGAGCCCGAGCTGGATGCCGGCGAGCACGGTGCGCTCATAGTCGAGGCCGCTCATCAGCACGCCCGCGCCGCCGTTCAGCGGCCCCATGATATTCTCCTCCGGCACCTCGCAATCGTCGAACACCAGTTCGGCGGTGGGGGAGCCGCGCATACCCATCTTGTCGATCTTCTGCCCGATGGAGAAGCCCTTCATCTCCTTCTCGATCAGGAAGGTGGTGACGCCCTTGGACCCCTCCCCCGTCTTGGCATAGACGACCAGCGTGTCGGCATAGGGCGCGTTTGTGATCCAATATTTGGTGCCGTTGAGCACATAGCGGTCGCCATGCTTTTCCGCGCGCAGCTTCATCGAAATGACGTCCGATCCCGCACCCGCTTCCGACATGGCGAGCGAGCCGACATGCTCGCCGGAAATGAGCTTGGGCAGATATTTCGCCTTCTGCGCCTCATTGCCCCAGCGGCGAATCTGGTTGACGCAGAGATTGGAGTGCGCGCCATAGGAGAGGCCGATGGAAGCGGACGCGCGGGCGACCTCCTCCTGCGCCACGACATGCTCCAGATAGCCGAGGCCGAGGCCGCCCCATTGCTCCTCTACCGTGATTGCGTGGAGGCCGAGTTCGCCCATGGCGGGCCAGAGTTCGTCCCGCGGGAACCAGTCCTTCGCGTCGATTTCGGCAGCGAGGGGCGCGATCCGATCGGCGGCGAAGCGCGCCGTGCTTTCCCGGATCATATCGGCGGCTTCACCGAGCGCGAAATCGAAATCGGTCATGGCGTCTCTCCTGTTCCGCCCCATGTAGCCGATCCGAGCCCACAGGAAAAATTGAACTTCCGGCAAGGACTATATAGATGCCATCTATTCACCGTCGCTGCTTGTAAGGCTCCTGGTCAATGCTGGACCGCTATCTGCTCCGCTATTTCCTGGCCGTGGTCGACCAAGGCAATTTTTCGCGCGCGGCGAGCCATTGCAATGTATCGCAGCCCACCCTCTCCGTCGGCATCGCGAAACTGGAACGGACTTTGGGCACGCCCTTGTTCATCCGGTCCAACCAGCGCGTGGAATTGACGGAGACAGGCACCCGCTTCCTGTCCCATGCGCGCCGGATAGAGCAGGCGTTCAACGCAGCGATGCAGGGCATGGGCGTTGGCGACGGGCGGTCCTCCTTGCGCCTAGGGATATTGTCGAGCGTCCCCGGCAAGATCGTTGCCGATGCGGTGGCGGCGAGCCGGCCCGGCCGTGACAGCCGGTTCGAGATGCTGTTCGGCAGCGAGCGGGAACTGACGGGCCATCTGGCCAAGGGACGCATCGACGTTGCGTTGACGCTGGTCGGCCGTGGCGGCGACCGCTTCCTGGAAAAGCCGGTGCGCAGCGAAGGCTATGCGCTCGCAATGTCCGTCCGCCATCCTCTGGCCGACCGGCCGTCGATCAGCGCGGACCGGCTGGGCGGAGAGGTGATGATCGTGCGGCGGCATTGCGAGGCGCTGTCCGAAACCAGCCGCTTCTTCACGGAACGCGGCGTGCGGCCGCATTTCGCGCTGCGCTCCACCAATGACGATCAGGTGATGCAGATGGTGAGCGCCGGCCTTGGCATCACCGTCATGCCGCGCAGCTTCCAAGCGGACGGGATGGCGCGCCCGGCGCTGGCGGGCTTCGACCTGGTCCGCACCCTGGGCTGGGCAGCGACGCAGGACGCGGAGACGATGCTGCACACCCCTGCCCCGTTCATGCTGGAAATGGAGCGCCGCTTCGCCGGCGGGCCATAGCTCCAAAGATCGGCAACCAAGGATAGATCGGCGCACGCTGGCGCGCTAAGGATCTGGAACAAGGGGGATTACCGCATGGACGCGCTGCAGATGTTCGAACTGGTGATCGTCATGTTGCTGGCGATCATCCTGCTGCACTTCGTTGCGCACAAGCTGGGCCTGCCACCCGCCGTCGCGCTGCTGACAGGCGGGGCGCTCTTCGCCTTCGTGCCCGGCCTGCCGGTCATATCGCTCGATCCCGAACTGGTGCTCGTCATATTCCTGCCGCCGCTGTTGATGGATGGGGCCTGGTTCATCGCGCTGCGCCACCTGCAGCGGCACATGCTGGGCATAGCGGGACTGGCGGTCGGAGCGGTGATCTTCACCACGGCGGTGGTCGCGCTCGTGGCGCATTGGCTGATCCCGTCCCTTCCCATCGCGGCTTGCGCCGCGCTCGGCGCGATCGTCTCGCCGCCTGATGCGGTATCGGCGCGCGCCGTATTGCAGCGGGTCAAGCTGCCCAGACGGCTGTCGATCCTGCTGGAGGGCGAAAGCCTGTTCAACGACGCCAGCGGCCTCGTCCTTTTCCGGTTCGCCGTGGCGGCAGGCGTCACTGGCGCGTTCAGCATGGTCAGCGCGCTGGAGAGTTTTGCGCTGCTGGCGATCGGCGGCGCTGTCGTGGGGGCAGCGGTCGGCGCGGCCTGGGTGCTGCTCGCGCCCAGGCTGGACGACAAATATCTGATGATCGCCTCGTCCCTGCTAGCACCCTGGGCATCCTACCTGCTGGCGGAAAGCGGCCATTTGTCGGGCGTGATCGCGACCGTTACCACCGGCCTCATCTGCGGCTGGTATCAGCATGTCGTGTTTACGGCGACGGTGCGGATGAACGGCACCGCTTTCTGGGCGGTGATGATATTCCTGATGGAGGCGTTCGTCTTCCTGCTGATCGGATCGTCGCTGCGCGGCGTGATCGATCGCGTCGGCGGCTTCGACCTGGTGCTGCAGGAGATGACAGGGCCGGTGCTGGCGATCCTTGGCGCGCTGATCGTCGCGCGCTTCCTCTGGGTATTCGGGTCAGACGCGCTGATCGGGCTGTTGCGTGCCATGGGCCTCAAACGATACCGCCCGATCGGACCGCGCGGCGCGACGGTGCTGGCATGGGCAGGCATGCGGGGCGTGGTAACGCTGGCGGTGGCGCTCAGTGTACCGGAGGGCTTCCCCGGCCGCGACTTCATCCTGGTCACGGCCTTTGCCGTCATCATCGGCACGGTGCTGATCCAGGGCATGTCGTTGGGCGCGGTGATAAAGCTGGTGCGGCTGGAGGAAAGCGAGGCCGACCGGCCGCGCATGACGATGAGCGAGGCGGAAGCGGCGATGGCACGGGCGCAGCTGAAGGTGGTGGAAGTCCATGCCCGCGATGCGAACGGCACCGTCATTCACCCTCGCCTGCTGGACCGCTATCAGCGCCAAGCCTCCATCGCCACATCCTATGCCGGGCAGGAGGCGCAGTTCGCCGACCAGTTGCATGCGCATTTCGACCTGATCCTCAAAGCCGTCGCGGCCGGGCGCAAGGAGTTGCTGCGCCTGCATCGCAGCGGCGACATCGACGAGGATACGCTGCACGAGCTGGAACGCGACCTGGACCTGGAGGAACTGAGCGCGCTCTCCGCCAAGGCCTGATCGCGCAAGTCTCGGGTAACCTGCATCAACATGGCTGCGTTGCGGACAACGTTGCCGCGCCTTTCCATTTGCAATCCCGATGCAAAATTCCGATGGGAGGCCAAACAAGAGGGGTTGCCGTGAGAAATCTGTTCGTTCCCGCCATGATGTTGGCCGCGCCCGCCGCTGCGGTCGCCCAGACACCCGACGACGCCCCGGAAAGCGCCGCGATCGTGGTGACCGGCGCGGGCCTCCCCCTTCCCCCAGGCACGCCAGCCTATGGGTCGGTCGTCATCCCGCGCGAACGGCTGATGGACAGCGCGTCCGGGCGGATCGAGAATTTATTGGGTGACGTCGCCGGCTTTCAGCAGTTCCGGCGCTCCGACAGCCGCTCCTCCAATCCCTCCAACCAGGGCGCGACGCTGCGTGCGCTTGGCGGCAACGCGTCCAGCCGGACGCTCGTGCTGCTCGACGGCGTGCCGGTGGCCGATCCCTTCTTTGGCTACATCCCCTTCAGCGCGCTGGTTCCCGACCGGCTGAGCGTGGTGCGGGTGACGCGCGGCGGCGGCATCGGCGCGTTCGGGGCGGGCGCGGTCGCCGGCACCATAGAACTGGCGAGCGCGACGCGCGACCAGCTGCCCGGCTTGTCCGCCAGCGCCTTCTACGGCAGCCGGGACGCGACCGAACTGTCGGCCGGGCTGACGCAGGATCTGGGCGGCGGCTATGTGTCGGTTTCAGGACGGTGGGACCGGGGTGACGGCTTCCAGACGACGCCGGAGGATCAACGAGTCGCCGCCACGGTGCCCGCCGCCTATGATGGCTGGTCAACGAACCTGCGCGCCGTCGCCCCCCTGTCCGCCACGTCCGAATTGCAGGTTCGTGCCACCTTGTTCGAGGATCGGCGCACGTTGCGCTTCGCAGGCGCGGACAGCATGAGCCAGGGGCAGGATGCCAGCATCCGCTACATCAGTCGTGGGGCCTGGCAGATCGACGCGCTCGCCTATCTTCAGGCGCGCAACTTCTCGAACATCGTCATTTCCTCCAACGCCCCGTTCCGCAAGTCGCTGGACCAGCGCAACACGCCCTCCACGGGCATCGGCGGCAAGATCGAGCTGCGCCCGCCGGTCGGTGCCGCGCATCTGCTGCGGCTGGGCGTCGATACGCGGTTCGCCACGGGCGACATGTATGAGGATGCCTATAACGCCAATGTCGCGGCCAACCCCCGCACCTTCCTGCGCCATGCCGGGGGGGAGCAATGGACGCGCGGGCTCTTCTTCGAGGATGACTGGACGCCCGAGGCGCTGGGCGGCAAGCTGGTGCTGACGGGCGGCGCGCGGGCCGACCGCTGGTCGATCCGGGGCGGCTTCTACGATCAGGTGAACGCCGCGACCGGCGCAGCGACGGAAACCCGCTTTGCCGACCGGTCGGATTGGGCCTTTTCGGGCCGGGCAGGCCTGCTCTACCACGCGAGTACCGCCGTCGCGGTGCGCGCATCCGCCTATAGCGGGTTTCGCCTGCCTACGCTCAACGAACTCTACCGCCCGTTCGTGGTCTTCCCGATCACGACCCAGGCCAACGACCGATTGAACCCCGAAAAGCTGAAAGGCGCGGAAGCCGGGATCGATTTAACGCCCGCCCCCGGCGTGACGCTGTCGGCAACCGGTTTCTACAACCGCCTGGACGATGCCATTGCCAATGTCACGCTCACCGCCACCACGCGGCGACGGCAGAATGTCCAGCGGATCGTCGCCAAGGGGATCGAACTGACGGCGGCGGCCCGCATGGGTGACGTCAGCCTTTCCGCCTCCTACGCCTATAGCGACAGCAGCGTCCGGGCGCCCGGAACCGCGCTGGACGGAATGCGCCCCGCGCAGGTGCCCCGGCATATGGCGAGCGCCACGCTGGGCTATGCGCCGGTCAACGGCCCGTCCTTGTCGGGCACCGTCCGCTATGTCGGGCGGCAATATGAAGATGACCTGCAAAGCGACGTCCTGCCCGATGCGTTGACCGTGGACGCGGTCGCCCGCCTGCCCGTTGGCCGCAGTGTCAGCCTGGTGGCCAGAGGCGAAAATCTGTTCGACGAACGGGTCGTCACCCGCAATGCGGGGGGATCGATCGACCTCGGCACGCCCCGTACCCTCTGGATCGGGATCAGCTGGCGGGGGTGACGAATTGAAGCGATCGGCGCCGCATCACTCCTCCAGCAAATCCGCGATCGTCGCCTTCAGCTTCGAGGGGGAGCAGGGCTTGCCGCAGACGGCCGCGCTCGGATAACGCGTGCGCAGGATATGTGCATCCGCATGACCTGAATGAAAAACCAGCGGAATGCCGGCCTCTTGCAACAGGTCGGCGGCCGGGTAGACTTCCCCATCCTGCAACTGCACGTCCAGCACCGCGCAGGCGGGCAGCTGCCGATCGACCGCCCGAAGGGCCTCGGCGACCGAAACATAGGGACCATCGACGGCAAAGCCGGCCGCTTCGATGATGTCCTGAACATCGAAGGCAACGAGCAGTTCGTCCTCCACGAGCATCACGGTCTTAGTCATCGGAAAGCACCTTCGGTGGCAGATGGATGTCGATGATGAAGGCGTGCCCCTCCACCTTGCGCGATACCTGCGCGCCCAGCTGGCGAGAGGAGGTATCGACCAGGATGGTGCCAAAGCCAGTTCCGTCGGACACGGTGACAGGCTTATCCCCGGTTTCGCGCCATTGGAGGTGTATGCCGCCCTCGCCCACGGTCCAGCCGATCGACAGCGCTCCGCCGGCGGAACCCAGCGCGCCGTACTTGACGGAGTTCGTCGCCCACTCGTGCAGCATGAGCGCCAGCGGAGACAGACAGGAACGCTCGATGCGGCAGTCCGGCCCGTCGATGTCGATTTCGGCATGGTCGAAATAGGGGGCGACGGTCACGCGGATCAGCTCGGCAAGGTTGATCGCCTGAAGCTCGCCGGTCGGCGAGGCAAGCGAGTGAGCGCGGCCTAGCGCGGCGATCCGTTCCCGCACATCGGTCGCAAAGCTGCGCACGTCCTGATG
>JACESO010000115.1 GCA_013911745.1 Sphingobium sp.
GTTCTGGGGAGAGCAGCCACGTGCCGTCGCTGTCGTGATAGGGTCCGGCATCCTTGTGCAGGCCGACAGGCTAGAGGGGATCGATCCTGACGATATCGGACTGATGCCCGGCGCGTTATGCGACCGGTCCGGCACTCGCCATCTCTCCGGGACGATCGATCCATGGAGCCTGGTGTCACGATGCGAGCGGGTGCATGCCGATCCCGAGGACGAACTGGCGCTGATCGCCGGCCTTTGCAATGTGCCGGTGTTCGGCCCGGATGGCGCGTTGGTTCCGCCTGACCGCCTTCGTGACGGGTTGCGAACCCGTATCGCCGCAGTGCGCTATCGCGACTGTTTCAGCGGGGAACCCGTTGGCGTGATGCAGGCGATGACCATCCTTGCGGACTGGCGGCGACATATCGACCGGAACAGGGGCATTGCCGCCGCCAGCGGCATGGCCTTCTGGAAACGTAAGGCGATCCGACAGTTCCTGTGGGACGGCGTGCGATCTCCCCCCACTCTGTCTCCCGCGCAGGGCCTTCGCCGTGCCGTGAAGGAGCGGGGGGCACTGGCGGTGTGGCCTTCGCGCATACCCGCCGACCTCCCGGAACAAGCGGCGCGTGCCCATGTTCCGCTGGCGCAGGTGGAGGACGGCTTCATCCGGTCACGCGGCCTTGGCGCTGGCCTGCACCCACCCGGATCGATCGTGATCGACCGGTCGGGCATCTATTATGACGGAGGACGCCCCTCCGATCTGGAGAGCTTGCTGGCGACACACGCCTTCCCGGGGTCGCTGACGGACCGCGCCCGCCGCCTTCGCACGCGACTCTGCGCGACCGGCGTAACCAAATATGGCGCAAGCGGTGGCTCCATGATCGCGCTGCCAACGGGCAGGCGGACGATATTGGCGGTGGGGCAGGTCGATGACGACATGTCGGTCAAGCTGGGCGGCGCAGGGGTGAGCGGCAATCTTGATTTTCTGGAGCGGGTCCGCCGGGCGGAGCCGGACGCCTGGATCATCTATCGGCCGCACCCGGATGTGCAGGCGGGCCATCGCAAGGGGCATTTGCCGGATGCGACCGTGCTGACGCTGGCCGACACGATCGACACCGGCGCGCCCCTGATGGAACTGGTGCAGGCGGTGGACGATGTGCATGTCCTCTCGTCCCTGACCGGGTTCGAAGCGCTGATGCGCGGCTGCGCCGTCACGGTTCACGGTATGCCTTTCTATGCGGGATGGGGGCTGACGCGCGATCTGGCGCCGGTGCCCGCCCGGCGCGGGCGGCGCTTGACCCTGGACCAACTTGTCGCGGGCGCCTTGATTCTCTACCCCAGCTATCTCGACCCGGTGACAAACCTGCCATGTGGACCGGAATTGATGGTCGATCGTTTGGCTGACGGGTTCATGCCACCTGCGACGTCACTTATCAGGTTGCGCGCACTGCAAGGGAAATTAAGAAGATTCATGACCTTGTCCGCCGAGTTTCTCCATGGCTGAGCCAGCACGCAAGACGTTTCTGTTCCTGCAGGGCCCCCACGGACCCTATTTCGCCATGCTGGCGCAGGCGCTGCGCGCGAGGGGCCATGGAGCGCTGCGGATCAACATCAACGGCGGCGACAAGGTCGACTGGCCGGCCGAGGGCGCTACGGATTATCGCGGGACATTCCGCAACTGGCCCATCTTCTTCGATGATTTCATCGTCCGGGAAAATGTCACCGACCTGATCCTCTATGGCGATTGTCGTCCCTATCACACAACCGCGCACAGCATGGCGCGGCTGCGTGGGCTGCGGGTCCATGTTTTCGAAGAAGGCTATATCCGTCCCGACTTTCTGACGCTCCAGAAGGACGGGGTGAACGGCAATTCCACGCTGCCCCTCGATCCCGACTGGTATCGGGAGCAGGCGAGGGGATTGCCCGACATCGACCCGGCGGCACCCGCGATCCCCTCCACCTTCCGCACACGCGCGCGCAACACGATGCGCAACGGCCTGGCGTCCACGATCATGCGGCTGCGCTTCCCCTTTTACCGCACCCATCGGCCGCACAGTTTCCTGCTGGAGTCCGTGTCCTGGTTCATCAAGCTGGTGATGCGGTCGCGCGACAAGCAGGCATCGGCCACTGCGTGGGAAGGCGTCAAGGACAAGCGCTTCTTCACCTTGCCCCTGCAGCTGAATTCCGATTATCAGATCCGCGTCCATTCGCCCTTCGGCAATATGCGCGCGGCGCTACGTTTCGTGATCAAGAGCTTCGCGCAATATGCCCCGGCTGACACCTATCTGCTGGTCAAGCGTCATCCGCTCGATCCCGGCCTCGTCAGCTGGAAACGGTTGACCGGGCGACTGGCGCGGCAATATGGCGTCGGCGACCGGGTGGTCTATCTGGCCGATTGGGACATCGGCGCACTGGTGGAGCGCTCGCTGGGCGTGGTGACCGTCAACAGCACCGTCGGCACCTTGTCGCTGAACGCGGGCAAGCCGGTGATGGTGCTGGGTGACGCGGTATATAAGGTGCCCGGCATCGTCCAATCCACCAATCTCGACGAATTCTGGAGTGCGCCGCAATCGCCGGACATGACGCTCTATTCGGCCTTTCGCAGGGTGCTCATCAATCAGTGCCTGATACGCGGGGGCCTGTTGAGCGAGGAGGGCTTGGCCATGCTGGTCAACAATGCGGTCAAGCGGCTGGCAGGAGAGCCGGTGCGCTCGGTCGTGCCGACGGTCCATCGGCTCGCTTCCTGAAAAGTGGCACGGCCGGTCGGTGCTTGGCCGACATCTCGTCGTGGCAGTCTCAGCCGCTCGACGTCGCGTCCATCCGGACTATCGTGTCGGCAAGCTGATCGACGTCGCCATTGTCATGGCTGACCAACAGGACGGGAAGCGCAAATTCTTGCGCGACCCGGCGAATGATCGCGCGGATCGGGGCGCGACGGGCCTCGTCCAGGGAGGCGAGCGGTTCGTCCAGAAGTAGGAACTGCGGCGAGGACATAAGAGCGCGGCCGATCGCCACGCGCTGCGCTTCTCCACCCGACAAGGTGGCGGGCCATCGATCGAGAAGGGCGGCAATGCCCAGCATGTCGACCATCAGGTCGAAATCCATCAGGCCGTATCCACGCCGCCCATAGCGCAGATTGGCGCCGACGCGCATGTGGGGGAACAGGCGCCGATCCTGAAAGACATAGCCCGACCGGCGATCCGCCGCGGGCAGGTCGATCCGCTGGTCGCTGTCGAACAGCAACGTGCGTCCAACCTCGACATGGCCATGGTCGGGGCGGAGAAGGCCCGCGATCATGTTGAGCACGGACGTCTTCCCGATGCCCGAGGGGCCGACAAGCGCCGTGATACCCGATGGTGCCGAGAAACGAAGGCTGATCCGCTTTGCACCGAGCTTGCGAGTCACATCGATATCAAAGGACATGGTCGATCCGACGCCCGCCGACCCGGCGTGCCAGCAGCCCCGACAGAAGCAGCGCCCCCAGCGACAGGAGGATGGACATAAGTGCGAACCAGGCAGCGCCTCGTTCGCCACCCGGCATCTGAAGCGAGGAATAGATGGCGATCGGCAAGGTTCGGGTTTCGCCCGGAATGTCCGACACGAAGGTGATGGTCGCGCCGAATTCCCCCAGCGATCGTGCAAAGCCAAGGATGAACGCCACAAGGACGCCGGGCGCGGCCAGCGGCAGCGATATCGTCGCGAATATGCGCAACCGGCTAGCGCCCAATGTCTCGGCCGCCTGCTCAAGCCGCCGATCGACTGCCTCGATCGACAGGCGCATGGCGCGGACCATCAGCGGCAGGGCCATGATGGCGGCCGCCAGCGCCGCTCCGGTCCAGCGGAACAGCAAAGTAATTCCGAACTGCGCCGCCAGGAACCGCCCGACAGGGCCGTTCGCGCCGAAGAGGATGAGGAGCAGCCATCCGGTCACTACCGGGGGCACGACCAGCGGCAGGTGCACCAGCGCGTCCAGCAGGATCTTGAGCGGAAAGCGCCATCGCGCCAATATCCATGCCAGCAGGAACGCGACGGGGGTTGTCGCAGTCACTGCGGCCAGGCCCACCTTCAGCGACAGGCCGACCACCGCCCAACTTTCGCTCGGCCAATCGGCTGGCAGCAAGATCATGGCCGGCTCACCGTAGCCGGTGTTGAAAGGCCGTGTTACGGCGCAAGAAGGGCGAGGCTTCGTTCATTGCCCTAGCGGCTTGCAAAGCCGAAGCGCGCGAAAATGGCCCTGCCGGGTGCTGACAGCAGGAAGCGGCGAAAGTCCTCCGCATCCTTGTGCCGCCCGGCTTTGACGCGCGCGACAGGATAGCGGATCGGCGCATGGGTGGAGGGTGGGAAGACGCCCACGACGGTCACGTCGCGGCTCGCTCGCGCGTCCGTCGCATAGACGATGCCAAGCGGCGCTTCGTTCCGTTCGACGAAGACAAGCGCGGCGCGGACGTTGGCGGCGCGGACCAGCCTGTCCGCGACCTGAGGCCAGACGCCGAGCGCGGTCAGCGCCGCCTTTCCATATTTGCCGGCGGGCACGGCATCCGGGTCGGCAAGGGCAAGCCGCCCCGCGCCCAGCGCCTTGCCGATCGGCATGTCGCGCCCGATCCGCAGTCGCGCGGGCCTTGCCCGGGGCGCGATGAGTACCAGCCGATTGGCCGCGAGGTCCGCCCGGCTGCCCGACACCAGCCGACCGTCCTTGTCGACCTCGTCCATCCAGTCTTCATCGGCGCTCACGAAGAGATCGGCCGGCGCACCCGCCCTGATCTGGCGCGCCAGCGCGGAGGAGGCAGCGAAGGACAGAACGGGGCGCGCATGTCCCCGCGCGGCCCAGGCATCGGCTGCGCTGGTCATCGCTTCCTGCATGCTCGCCGCCGCCAGCACGACCGGGCCACGCGCCTGCGCAGCGGCGTGAGACAGCGACATGGACAGCAGCAGCCAGGTTGCGAGCAGGCGGAAATGGGCGATCATGCCGCTTGTGTGCCGGGACACCCAAGGGGTGACAAGGGGATTGTGGCGCTTTCGCCTTCCATCTTGCTGCGATAGGGGATGGGCATGAGCCAGCCGCGACCTGCTTCTTCCTGAAATGGCGATCATCAGGAGCCAGTGTGGCGGGTGCAGTGTCGGGTGTGGCGTCCGCTGCGTGACGGGCGGCGGGCGTTCGTTGATCGTCGAAGGCGACAAGACGCACCCTGCCAATGGCGGGCAATTATGCGCCCGCGCCGAACGGCTACAAGACGATGCCGATCCGCCGGGCCGGCTGCTTTATCCGATCGTCGATGGGCGGCGGCAGAAATGGGAGCGGGCAGTGGCGCAAGTGGCGCAGCGGCTTTCGGCTACGATCGCGCGGTATGGGGCAGGGGCGGTGGCGTTGCATGTCGGCGGGGAACTGCTGACCGAAGATATCTACGTCGCCAACAAGTTGATGAAGGGCTTTTTGGGGTCCGCTCACATCCATGCGCCGGGGGCGGAGACGCCTGCCGCCATGCACACCGCGGCCTATGGCGAAGATGTGTCGCCGGCTGCGGCCGAGGATATCGACCAGGCCCGTTTGATCCTAATCATCGGGGACCATCTTGCGGATCGCCACCCGATCCTGATCAAGCGCATGCTGGCTGCGCGTGAGCGGGGCGCAATTCTGGCTATCGTCGCTGATGAGGAGGGTACGGACGGCCTGCCCTGTGACATCCGGCTCACGGTCGCTCCGGGGAGCGAGCATCGCCTCGTCGCGGGATTGCTGCTGCACTGCCATGACGCAGGCGTTCGGGGTTCCGCCACCGTGGTGGCGGAAGACTATTGGACCAAGCTGCGCGCGGGCCATGATCTCTGGTCGGTGGCGCGGGCGTGCGGGCTTGCCGCAGCCCAGCTGCGCAGCTTCTACGAGACTTGGGTCGGGCAGTCCGAAACCGTGACGATATACGGCGACGATGATGTAGAACTGGCTGCGGCAGTCATCGACCTTCATTTGGCCACAGGGCGGATCGGGAGGCCGGGGGCAGTACCCTATCCGTGCGCCGCGCGGCCGGGCGGGATGAGCATACGCGAAACCGGTTGTCTTCCCGCTCAACTGGCGGCGCATCTTCCCTTTTCCGCGGCGGCGGTTGTGGCCCGCTTCTGGGGCGCGCGCTCCATGGCGCAGCAACCCGGCCTGTCAGGTGCGGCGCTGCTGGCTGCCGCCCAAGAGGGGCAGATAAAGGCGCTGTGGAGCATCGGCAGTGACGCGGCGGATCAGGCCTGGCTGCATGCCATGCGCCGGGTTGTTCCGCTCACCATTCGTTCGACGACCAGGATCGCGGAAGCGCAAGAGATCGGCTGGTCCGTCCTCCTGCCGTCCCCCGTCTGGGCGGAGAAGGACGGGACGCTGACCAGCGCCGATCGGTTGATCAGCCGGCATCGCCGGCTGCTCGACCTGCCGGGTGAGGCGAAGCCGGATTGGTGGGGGCTGACAAAGGTCGCGCAAGCGATGGGGTGGGGTGATGCGTTTCATTATGAACGACCGGCGGACATCTATCGCGAACATGCGCGGCTGACCGCCTATGGCAATGACGGCGGCCGGCTGTTGAACCTGCGGCGGCATGCGTCGATCTCCAACCCGGCCTATGACGAACTGACGCCATGGCGCTGGGGCGAGGCGCCGTTTCGCGACGGTCGTTTTCCGACGCCGGACGGACGCGCGCGCCTGCTGCCGCTTCCGTTTCAGCGGGATGCCACGATGCCCTGAAGATGGGCGACCAGCGCGTCGCCATTTGCGGACCAGGTGAAGCGAAGCGCGGTTTCTCGCACCGCCTGCCGATCCGGCGGGTCGGCAAGCGTGGCGTGTATGGCATCCGCAATGGCCTCAGGCGTGCGCTCCACGATCCTGCCCGCTTCTGGCCGGTCGAGCAGTTCCCGCGCACCCCCCACGTCGGTGATGACGAGAGGCGTTCCGCAGGCAAGCGCTTCGACCCAGGCGTTCGCGAGGCCCTCCGATTCGGACGGCAATGCCATGATGTCGGCGGCCGCGAAGATGCGCGGCAGCTTGTGATGGGGGACAGAGCCGAGAAAGCCGATCCTGCGTTCGACACCCAGTTCCTGCGCCAGATTTTCGAGCGTCCGCCGATAGCTCCCTTGTCCCGCCAGCAGCAGCGTGACGTCGGGAAGGTCGGGCAACGCCCGCACCAGCAGATCCTGCCCCTTGCGCGGGATGAGCGCGCCCACGCACAGGACGACCGGGCCAGAAAAGCCAAGCGCCGCCTTGGCTGCTTCGCGATCGGTCAGTTCGAATGTGTCGAGATCGACTCCGGTATAGTGGACGCGGATCTTTTCAGGATCGATGCCCAAGCGCGCCATGGACCGGCGCATCGCGTCCGACACGGCCAGCAGGCCCGCCGCGTCTTCGGCCGCGCGCCGCACCAGCTTTCGGGTGGATTTGCGCGTACCCCAGTAATGGATGTCCGCGCCGCGCGCCTTGACCGAATAGGGGATGCCGAGCGCCCGGGACAGGCGCTGCGCGACGGGACCATCGGGAAAGAAGAAACTGGCGTCGATGACATCGAACGGCTTTTCCACATGCAGGCGCCTCACCAGAGGAAGGATCGCCCGAGTCATGGCGGCGACATTGGTGCGGCCACCGAATTTGGGGATGATCGGGAAGGTGGGGCGATAGACCGTCAGTTCGCGCCAGCGTTCCTTGGCCGGCAGGGCGCGGAGCCGGGCGTAGCGGCCCGCTAGCGACAGGGGCCAAGGCGGCAGGCCGACAGGCGCGATCACCGTCACGTCCGCCTCGGGCCGGCTGGCCAGTTCGCGCGCTTGCCGTTCCACGAACACGCCGAAATTGGGGCGGCTCATGTCCGGAAAGAGGGTCGAGAGGGTGAGGACGTTGATCGTCATTGCGTCTCTTTTGACCGTGCAGGTCTAAAAGATGGTTAAGGTGCATCAACCGTCTTGGCTAGAGGCGTCGGACGAGTTGCACCGCCACAGCGGCCCAAGGTGGATCGGTAAGCACGAGCTGGCGCGTGCCTGGTCCGAGCGGGAGGATTTGAAGCCGGTCGCCTTCCCGCCCGATCAGGCGGCCGAAGAGGAAGCGTCCGGCCGGACGCGGCACCAGCAGATCGCGGTTGAGAGCGGCCGAAAATTCCGGCGGCGCGATGCGGCGACACCAGATGGCGTCGCCGCTCCGATAGTCGCCGATGCTGGCGCTGACATGCACGCCGACCATGCCTTCCGATCCCACCGGAGCAGGAAAGGCTAGCTGGCGCGTGGGTGCGCGGACGCCTTCAGGACCGAGCAGGGCGGCGATGGGCACGTCCGCCTGGCCCGGCAGCGCGACCAGTTCCGCCGTGGTGACGTCCAGCGCCTGCGCGATGCGGTTCAGCCATTTGATCGATACCGTACGCGTTCCAGTTTCGAGCCGGCCGATCGTCTGCGCCGTAGTGGACGGATCGCAGAGCGCGCCTACCTGCTCCAATGTCAGCCCCTTGGCCTTTCGCACGTCACGGATGCGGGTTATCACACTCTTTCACCTATAACCTATTTGGTTTAGTCTTTCCTACAATTTAGCCGTCATGGCAAGGGGGTAGGCCATAGCGACGAAAGGTGGACAATGCCGGCAAGCCATATCGAGCAAATGATCGAAGATCCCGATGGGCGGTGGCAGAGGATTTTGGTGAACATAGGAGAATCGTCGCTCGGCTGGCTGCATGCGCGGGGTTTGCTCAGCGATCGCCATTATGCCGCGGGCGACATG
>JACESO010000116.1 GCA_013911745.1 Sphingobium sp.
GTGGACTTCGGGGAATGATCGTCCTCGACACCAATGTCATATCCGAACTGATGCGGCGTGAGCCCGATCCGAGGGTCATGGCGTGGATCGCCGACCAGCCCATGGCGGGCGTGTTCACCACGACGCTGACCCAGGCGGAGATCTTCTACGGACTGGCGCTGCTTGCCGATGGTCGCCGCCGCGATGATCTGCTCGCGGCCGCACGCCCGATGTTCGATGTCGATCTGGCAGGGCGCGTCCTGCCGTTCGACGCCGAAGCCGCGATGGCCTACCCCGACATCGCCGCTGGCCGCAAACAGGGCGGAAGGCCGATCAGCCAGATTGACGCGCAGATTGCGGCCATCGTGCGCTCGCGCGGGGCGCGGCTGGCGACTCGCAACGTCCGTGATTTCGCCGACTGCGGCATCACGGTCGTGAACCCGTGGGGCGAGCCATGAACCGCGCCGCCGTCCGCCCCTATCTGCGCTACGCCACGTCGGAGCCTTTGCGCCAAGGCAGGACGGGCGGCACCGTGCCCGCATGGCCACGTTTCGCAAGCCTCGTCGCCGAACGCCGCGCCGTCCCGCATACTGCCCGGACGATTTGCTCGATTACGCTCAATCGCCGGCCAACTCGGCTCGGCCTTGTGCCGATCGGCCGCCCAAAGACGACCTTTCGACCTGGACCGTTACAGACGACTGGCCCGATCGGGTGCTGGTTACGAGCGTCGAAGTGGACGTGTTCGAGGCATGGTTCGGCGATGTCTTCGACGAGTTGTTCGGGCCATGCCAATGATGTGAGGAAGTTGCCATGACTGTGCCGCTGCGCGCCGCCCTCTATCTGCGCGTCTCGACGGCGCGGCAGGCGGAGCATGACGTTTCGATCCCGGATCAGCGCAAGCAGGGCGAAGCCTACTGTGTCGCGCGCGGCTATGAACTTACCGAGACGTTCGTTGAGCCGGGCAATACGGCCACGAATGATCGCCGTCCCGAATTTCAGCGGATGATCGAGGTTGGCACGAGTAAGCCTTCGCAATTCGACGTGGTGGTCGTCCACAGCTTCTCGCGCTTCTTTCGCGATGCGTTCGAGATGGAATATTATTACCGGAAGCTCGGCAAGAATGGCGTGCGACTCGTCTCCATTACGCAGGAGCTTGGCGACGATCCGATGCACGACATGATGCGGCGGATCATGGCACTTTTCGATGAGTATCAGTCCAAGGAAAACGCCAAGCACGTCCTGCGCGCGCTCAAGGAAAATGCCCGGCAGGGCTTCTGGAACGGCTCGCTGCCGCCGATCGGCTATCGCATCGTCGCGGCCGAGCAGCGCGGGGCCAAGGTCAAGAAGAAACTGGAGATCGACCCGCTTCACGCCGACACGGTGCGGCTGGCGTTCAAGCTGGCGCTGGAAGGCGACGGCACGTCCGGCCCGATGGGTGTGAAGACGATCACCAAGCATCTCAACGAACGCCGCATCTTTACCCGCGACGGCGGGCGCTGGGGTATCGGCACGGTGCATCGGATGCTGACGCGCCCGACCTATGCGGGCCGGCATGAGTTCAACAAGCGCGGCAAGAGCAAGGAATTGAAGCCGGTCGAGGAAGTAATCGCGGTCGAGGTTCCGGCGATCATCGACCAGTCGATATTCGATGCGGTGCAGGCGCACTTGAAATCGCGCAGCCCGAAGGTCGCGCATCCGCAGGTCGTCGGCGGCCCGACGCTGCTGACGGGACTGATCCACTGCGGCAAGTGCGGCGGCGCGATGACGATCCGCACCGGCAAGGGTGGGCGCTACCGCTACTACACCTGCTCGATGAAGGCGCGGCAGGGCGCGACTGCCTGCGAGGGGATGACCGTCGCGATGGAGCGGCTGGATGATCTCGTCGCCAATCATCTGGCCGAACGGCTGCTCGATCCCGATCGACTTGAGGACGTGCTGTCGGAGGTTCTGGACCGTCGGCAGGACCGATCCGAGCGACGCCGGGAGCATATCGCTGAGTTGAACCGGCGCGCTGCGGAGACGGAGCTACGGCTGAAGCGGCTGTATGACGCGATCGAAAGTGGAGTCGCCGATCTGGATGATCCGGCGCTCAAGGATCGCATCAGCGGATTGAAGGCGACCCGCGATCAGGCGCGAGCGGACGCCGAGCGCGCCTCAGCGCTGCTCGTAAGCTCGGCGCAACAGGCGATCACGCCGACGATGCTGCGCGACTTCGCCTCTACCGCGCGGCGACGTATCCGGCTGGAGGGCGGCGGCTACCGACGCGACCATCTACGCGCGCTCGCCCAGCGGGTAGAGGTCGATAAGGGCGAAGTCCGGATCATGGGCTCGAAGAGCAACCTGCTGCGAGTGCTAGCCGCTAACGGCGTAGCCACGGCGGCGGGCGGAGTGCCCACCGTTGTTCCGAAGTGGCGGAGCGGGAGGGATTCGAACCCTCGATACGCTTTTGGCGTATACTCACTTTCCAGGCGAGCGCCTTCGACCACTCGGCCACCGCTCCGCATGCACTGGAAGGCGGCTCCCTATCGTCATGCGGGCGGCTAGGCAAGGGGCATTGGCGGGGGCTTTACTTTATCCATGATGCCCTGTTTCATGCGCATCATGTGTCGCCTGCTTCCCTTGTCGCTGTCCCTGTCCATCGCACTGTTCCCGTCGGCGGCGTCATCCGCCGACACGCCGGCCACGCCGGCCGCTGTGGTAGCGCAGGCACCGGCCAGCGCATGGCTGCCTGTCCCGCCGGAGGATCTGCTGGTTCTGAGGATCAGGGGCGGGCATCGCGTCGTCATTCAGCTCGCGCCGGCCTTCGCGCCTCGCCATGTCGGGAACATCCGATTACTGGCTGCACGGCATTGGTGGGACGGAACGAGCATCAACCGCGTCCAGGACAATTATGTCGTGCAGTGGGGCGACGCGACGGAGAAAAAGCCGCTCCCGCCCGGCCTCTCTCCGACCAGCGCGCAGGACTATGTCATGGATCTGACGACGCGCAGGATGCGCATAACGCCGCTTCCCTATGCTGATCCCTATGCGGCTGCGACCGGGTTCAGCGGTGGATGGCCGATGGCGATGGACGGTGGTTCGGCCTGGCTGCCGCATTGCTATGCTTATGTCGGGGTCGGCCGGAACGTGTCACCCGATGCCGGGACGGGGGCCGAACTCTATGCCGTCATCGGGCAGGCGCCGCGCCAGCTGGATCGCAACATCGCCGTTGTCGGGCGGGTGGTGGACGGCATGTCCGTGCTGTCCAGCCTGCCGCGCGGCACCGGCGATCTTGGTTTTTATACCGCCAAGGAGCGCAAGACGCCGATCCTGTCCGCTCGCCTCGCCAGCGAAATGCCAGCGGCAACTCGCCCGCGTATCGAGGTCATGGATACGGCTTCGGACAGCTTTGCCCGCTATCTGCGTCTGCGCGCCAACCGGAAGGATGATTTCTATGACCGTCCCGCCGGTGGGGTCGACATCTGCAACGCTCCCGTGCCTATCCGTGCGCGCAACTAAAGGCTTCGTACACGATAACCGCGCCAGTCGCGGATGCGTCGGATGGCAAAGCTGGTGCGGATCGCGGCGACGCCTGGCAGGCGGGCGAGGCAGTCGCGGTGGATGGCGTCGAAACCTTTGAGGTCGGCCGCAGCCACGCGCAGCAGATAGTCCGCCTGTCCCGCCATCAAGTGGCATTCCAGGATTTCAGGAAAGTCGGCCACAGCGGCCTCGAACCGATCCATGGTCTCCCGGCTCTGGCTGGTGAGCGACATTTCTACGAACGCATGAAGCGTGATGCCCAGAGCGTCGGGGTCCAGGCGCGCCGCATAGCCCGCGATCAATCCTGCTTCCTCAAGCGCTTTGACACGCCGATGGCAGGCCGAAGACGACAGGCCGATTTGCTCGCTTAGTTCCGCGACCGAGCGGCGCGAATCCGTTTGAAGCGTCTCCAGCAAGGCGACATCGAAGCGATCCATGGAATTGCATCCCTCATAGTGCGGATATGCCGGGATAGTTTTCCGACGTTTGCATGGCCAGGGGTAAAATCAGGGAACATTCCCTGGCTCGTCCGCGCTATGATCCGAAATGGCAGGCGCCAGAGCGCCGATACTCATTTTTGGAGGGCCTGGATGATCGTCGGAACCGTCAAAGAAATCAAAAATCACGAATATCGGGTGGGACTGACGCCCGAAAGCGTGCATGAGCTGGCCAGCCACGGTCATCAGCTGCTTGTCGAAAGCGGCGCTGGGGAGGGCATCGGCGCTGGTGACGACCTGTATGTAAAGGCAGGGGCGGAAATCGTCTCGTCCGCGGAGGAAATCTTCGCTCGCGCGGAAATGATCGTGAAGGTCAAGGAACCCCAGGCGGGGGAACGCGCCATGCTGCGCCCGGGCCAGATCCTCTATACCTACCTCCACTTGGCCCCCGACCCCGATCAGACGCGCGATCTGATCGCCAGCGGCGCGACCTGCATCGCCTATGAAACCGTGACGGATGCGCATGGCGGCCTGCCACTGCTGAAGCCCATGAGCCAGGTCGCCGGACGCATGGCGATCCAGGCAGGCGCGACCGCGCTCGAAAAGGCGCATGGCGGACGCGGCGTGTTGCTGGGCGGCGTGCCGGGCGTGTTGCCGGCCAAGGTGGCGGTGATCGGCGGCGGCGTCGTTGGCTTCAACGCGGCGCAGATGGCGGCGGGGCTGGGCGCGGACGTCACCATCCTCGATCGCAGCCCCGAAGTGCTCGAGAAGCTCGGCATGTATTTCGAAGCCCGCGCGAAGACGCGCTTTTCCAACCGGGCGAACCTGGCGGAATGCGTGGCGGAGGCGGACCTCGTCATCGGCGCGGTGCTGATCCCCGGCGCGGCCGCACCCAAGCTGGTGAGCGCGGACATGCTCAAGACCATGAAGAAGGGCGCTGTTCTGGTGGACGTCGCCATCGATCAGGGCGGCTGCTTCGAAACCAGTCACGCGACCACCCATGCCGATCCGACCTATGTCGTGGATGGGGTCGTCCATTATTGCGTCGCCAACATGCCGGGCGCGGTCGCGCGCACCAGCACCTACGCGCTCAACAATGTCACATTGCCCCATGCCCTGCGCATCGCCGAACTCGGCTGGAAGGAAGCCCTGCGCACCGACCCGCATCTGCGCGCCGGCCTCAACGTCTGGGACGGCAAGATCACCTATCGCGCGGTCGCCGATGATCTTGGCCTGCCGTATACGCCCGCTGAAGACGCGGTTGCCTGATCCATTTTTGCAAGACGCTGCCGACAAGCGCTTGACGAAGAAGCGCCAGCCTTCCCTTGGGCTGGCGCTTCTTCTTTTTTGGTCGTTCTCTCAGGCCAGCGCAAAGGGCGTCGATCCGGGGTGAGGGTTTGCGGGCCATCATTCGTTTAGGCGGGGCAGGGGGACATGCCACATGCCCCCCATGCAGCTTTGTTCCGCCGAAGAGAGGCATGGTTTAACGTCATGGTCGATTTACCCACTTCCGCCGCCTTGATCCGAGAAGGCGAACGCAACAACATGCGCGCTGGTCATATCGGGCAGGAAGGGGCACGCTGATGCACGTAGATGTCATGACCTGGCTGATCCCGCTCCTATCCATGCTGGCCGCTGGACTGGTGGCGGGTTTCGCGGCCGGCATATTCGGCATTGGCGGCGGCTTTGTCGTCGTGCCCGCGCTTCTGGTCGTGCTGCCGCTGCTGGGCGGAACGAAAGACGGCATCGCCCATGTGGCGATCGGCACATCGGCCGCCACCATCATCCTGACCTCCATCCGCTCCCTGCTCGCCCATTCCAAGCGTGGCGCAGTGGAGTTCGACGTGCTCAAGACATGGGCACCCTGGATCATCCTGGGCTGCGGGGTGGGCGTAGTCCTGGCCGGTCATGTCGATGGCCGTACGCTCAAGATGATCTTCGGCGTGGGCGTCATCCTGATGTCGCTCAATTTCCTCATCCCCGTGTTGAACGGCAAGGTGATCAGCGACCAGATGCCATCTGGGCTGGCCCGTATCGGCATTGCGGGGGGATTGGGCACCTTTTCCTCGCTGCTGGGCATCGGCGGCGGCACCATCGCCATCATGACGATGACGCTGTGCGGCCGCACGATCCACCGGGCGATCGCCACGGCTTCGGGCATCGGAACCCTGATCGCCGTACCGACGACCATCGGTTTCGCCATAATCGGGCTCAAGGAAAGCGGCCTGCCTTGGGGATCGCTGGGTTATATCAACATCCCGGCCACCGTTGCGATCGCGTCCATGTCGATGCTGACCGCGCCGCTGGGCGTCGCTGCCGCGCACAGCCTGCCGGCCGGCCCGCTCAAGAAAATCTTCGGGCTCTATCTGCTCATCATCGGCGCGCTGATGCTCCGCAACGGGCTCAAGGTCTAGAAGTAGGAGGCCGGCGGTCGACCTTGCGTCGCCGGCCGTTCAGCCCGCGTCGGGATCGCGGAAGTTGAGCCGCCGCGTCACGGTATAGTCCAGCACCCCCACCAGCAGATAGCTGACCCATTGCTTCACCAGGGTAAGCGGGGTGCGGCCCGCCTTGTGCGCCTCAAGGGTGATGACCCTGCTTGCCGCCTCCTCCCTGTCGATAAAGGCGCGAACATCCTGTGCGAAGGCGTGATCCTCGATCCGCAGCATCAGTTCCAGATTGAGGAAGAGGCTGCGCATGTCGAAATTGGCGGACCCCACGAAAACGGCGTCGTCGATCACGATCAGCTTCATGTGCAGCTTGCAGGACTGATATTCCGCAATCCTCACGCCGCGCTTGAGCAGGGGGCCGTAGAGCAGCCTCGCGGCGGCGACGGTGGCCCCATTGTCGGATTTGGCGGGCAGGATGATGCGTGCGCCCCGTCGCCGGGCCGCTCGCGCGATCCGTTTCAACATGCCGCGGCCTGGAGAGAAATAGGCTTCGACCATGTCGACCCGCGCCGCTTTCTCAAGATCATGCTTCACTACCTGCGCCCAGGGGCTCAAGCGCCGGGTCGGCCCGCCGATTAGCCAGCGAAACGGCGTGTCGGACGCCAGCCGGCGTGGAGGGCGCCAGCGCCTGACCATTCTGCGCAGGTCTCGGAAGCGCTGGTGCCGGCCCGACACCCAGCGCCAAAGCTGGCCGTACCAGGCGCTCATCGCGTCAACCTGATCGCCCTCGATCCACAGGCCGATGTCGCGCCAGCAATCGTCGGCGGGAATGCCGAAATAGCCATCCTCGACATTGAAGCCGCCCATCAGCAACCGGCTATCGTCCGCAATCGCCATTTTCTGGTGGTTGCGGATGAGGTAGCGGGTGGATCGACGGGTGCCGAAGCGCGCGAACCGGGCGCCGGACTCCACCAATGGAGCGAAAAAGGCGTCGGGCGTCGCGCCGGACCCGAAGCCGTCGATCATAAGCGTGACCGCCACGCCCCGCCGGCGCGCCGCGATCAGCGCTTCGCGGACGAGCGTGCCGCTGTCATCGGCGGCAAAGATGTAATAATAGAGCTTCAGGCTGCGGCACGCGCCCTCGATCAGCGCGATCAGGGCATCGCGCAGCGCCCGACCCTCCACGATCAGGCGAAGCTGGTTACCCGATAGATCGGTCTGGATCGCCGATGCGCCGCTCGAAGGCGGGGCGGATGTCACGGTCGCCATCGCCCAGTCATGCCGCGTTTGGGACCGGCGCGCCATGGCTTTATGGGCTTTTCATTGACTCTTAAGGTGCGGGCTGTTAGTCCAGCGCTTCAAGATTTCCATTCGTTGTTCAGGAGGCCCGTTTGGCCCGCGTTACCGTCGAAGATTGCGTCGACAAGGTTACCAATCGTTTTGATCTCGTTCTTCTCGCTGCGCAGCGCGCGCGCGAGATTTCGGGTGGTGCGGAACTGACGCTCGATCGCGATCGGGACAAGAACCCGGTCGTGGCCCTGCGTGAGATCGCCGAAGAAACCATTTTGCCTGCCGATCTTCATGATTCGGTTGTCGCGTCGCTGCAGAAGGTGCAGATTGACGATGACGATACGCCTGATGAGATCGGTTCGATCGCCCAGTCCGCCGAAGCGCTGCGCCTGACGGCGGCGGCCCCGCCGCGGAACCAGAATATCGGCGGCGACTACGACGGCTGATCGACGAACAAGTTTGGAGAGGGAATGAGGCCCGGCCTGCGCAAGCAGGACCGGGCCTCGACCGTTTTAGGCAAAAATCGGTAGGCAGGATCGTGAAACGACCCTGGCTTCATTCGGATCAGCAGCGCGAATTGCGATCGATCGCACGACCTGCCAGCGCGCCTGCGCCTGCGCCGATGATGGTGCCGGGGGCACGATCGCCGCGAGTATCGACGGCCCGGCCAAGCAGCGCGCCGGCGACGCCGCCGAGCAGCAGGCCAGTCGTGCCACCCGACTTGCGGCAGCGATAGCGATAATCGTCGCGATAGTCGGCGCGGCGATCATAGT
>JACESO010000117.1 GCA_013911745.1 Sphingobium sp.
TGCCCAGCGTCAATTTCCAGTCCGCCGACCCGTTCGGCAATTATGAATGGTCGCAGCGCGTCACCATCCGCAGCTTCAACCAGAACCAGCTCGGCTTCACCTTCGACGGCATTCCGCTGGGCGACATGAGCTATGGCAATCACAACGGCCTGCACATCACCCGCGCGATCAGCAGCGAGAATATCGGCAGCGTACGCGTCAGCCAGGGCGCGGGCTCGCTCGGCACCCAGTCGACCGGCAACCTGGGCGGCACGGTGGAAACCTTTTCCATGGACCCGACCGGCGAGCTGGGCGCGCAGTTCAACGGCACCTATGGCAGCGACGACACGATCCGCGGCTTCGCCCGCCTGACCTTCGGCACGAAGGAGGGCGTGCGCGGCTATGTGTCCTACGGCTATGGCTCGACCGACAAGTGGAAGGGGCAGGGCGTCCAGGACCAGCATATGGGCAACGCCAAGCTCGTGATCCCGGTGGGCGAAGCGAAGATCGACGGCTGGCTCAGCTATTCCGACCGGCGCGAGCAGGATTATCAGGACATGTCGATGTCCATGATCCGCCGCCTCGGCTGGGACTGGGACAACAGCTATCCCGACTATGCCCGCGCCATCGACTATGCCAGCCGCCTCAACGACGCGGACCGGGTGAGCAACAGCGGCGGATCGCCCTTCCCGGACGGCCTGTACGACTATAGCGGCGCGCGCGTCGCGACGGGGCAGGTCTATCCCGGCAACGTCACCAGCGCCGACGACGCCTATTATGACGCGTCGGGCCTGCGCAAGGACTGGCTTGGCGCGATGGGCCTGACGACGCCGATCGGCGAGGCCGCGACCTTCAGGATCAAGGGCTATTATCACAACAACAAGGGCATGGGCCTGTGGGCCACCCCCTATGTCCCCAGCCCCAACGGCGTTCCCATGTCGGTGCGCACGACCGAATATCAGATGGATCGTTATGGCGTGTTCGGCAGCCTGGACTATGTCATCGGCATCCAGACGCTGAACGTCGGCGCATGGTATGAGAATAACAAGTTCGACCAGGCGCGCCGCTTCTACGCCTTCGCCAGCCGCACCGAGCCGGGCCTGAGCTTCCGCGACTATCCCAAGAACCCGTTCTTCACCCAGTGGGCGTTCGATTTCACCACCGACACCTTCCAATATCATGTGCAGGACAAGATCGATCTGGGCATGGTGACGCTGAACCTGGGCTGGAAGGGCTTCAAGGTCACGAACAAGGCGGAGGCGGTCGTCTCGTCGACCTTCCCGCAAGGCAAGATCGACGCGACCGACTGGTTCCAGCCGAGCGCCGGCTTCGTGGTGGAGTTGAGCCCGGAAGCGGAAGTCTACGGCGGTTTCAGCCAGTCGACCCGCGCCTTCGCCTCCGCGACCACGACCGGACCCTTCTCCACCAACCAGGCGGGGTTCGACGCCATTCGCGACACTCTGAAGCCTGAAACCTCCGACACGTTCGAAGGTGGCCTGCGCGTCCACACCCCCGTGTTCAACGGCACGCTCGGCGCCTATCTGGTCAACTTCAAGAACCGCCTGCTCGCGGTTCAGGTGGGATCGGCGATCCAGGGCAATCCGTCCGCGCTTCAGAATGTCGGCGACGTGCGCTCCGTCGGCATCGAGGCGGCGGGCGATGTGAAGCTCGGCAGCGGCTGGGGCCTCTATGGCTCCTACACCTACACCGACGCCACCTATCGCGACGATGTGCGCGACGGCAACGGCGCGCTGGTGGCGGCCATCGACGGCAAGACCGTGGTGGACGCGCCCAAGCATATGGCGCGCGGCGAACTCTATCTGGATGACGGCCAGCGCTTCGCTCGCATCGGCGTCAACTATATGTCGAAGCGCTATTACAGCTACACCAACGATGTGTCGGTGCCGGGCCGGGTGATCGTGGACGCGTCGATCGGCTACCGCTTCAGCGAAGTGTTCGAGATCCAGCTGAACGCCACCAACCTGTTCGACAAGCGCTATATCGGCACGATCGGATCGGGCGGCTTCGGCAACAGCGGCGACGCGCAGACGCTGCTGGTCGGTGCGCCGCAGCAGTTCTTCGCCACGCTGAAGGCCGGTTTCTGACATGAAAGGCAAGGTCGCGCTGATCCCGCTCCTCCTCGCCGCATTGGCCCCTGTGGCGGCGCAGGCGGAGCCTCTGCTCCTCATCTCCATCGACGGGCTGCGCCCCGGCGACGTGATCGAGGCGAAGCAGCGCGGCCTTGCCCTCCCCAACCTCACGCGCTTCCTGAACGAAGGCGCGCATGCGTCGGGCGTCATCGGCGTCGCGCCGACGCTCACCTATCCCAGCCACACGACGCTGATGACCGGCGTGTCGCCCGCGCGCCACGGCATCGTCGCCAACAACAGCTTCGATCCCACCGGCATCAACCAGGGCGGCTGGTACTGGTATGCGCAGGACATTCGCGTGCCGACGCTGTGGGAAGCGGCGAGCAAGGCGGGCCTCACTACCGGCAACGTCCACTGGCCCGTCAGCGTTGCCGCGAAGGGTGTGCGCTGGAACCTGCCGCAGATCTGGCGCACGGGTCACCCCGACGACGCCAAGCTGCTCGACGCGCTGGCGACGCCGGGCCTCAAGGCCGAATTGGAGGCGGCCGCCGGCCAGCCCTACGCCATGGGCATCGACGAAAGCCTGTCGGGCGACCAGAACAGGGGCCGCTTCGCCACCGCGCTGATCGCCGCGCACCGGCCGGATTTCCTGACGGTTTACCTCACCGCGCTCGACCATGAACAGCATGGCTCCGGCCCTGACACCCGCCAGGCGAAGGCGGTGCTGGAGAAGATCGACGCCATCGTAGGTGATCTGATGGCCGCGGAGCGCAAGGCGCACCCTGATGCCGCCATCGCGCTGGTGAGCGACCATGGCTTCGAGGCGACCCAGACCGGCCTCAACCTCTTTCGCGCCTTCATCGACGAAGGGCTGATTACGCTGGACAAGGACGGCAAGGTCGCATCCTGGCAGGCGATGCCCTGGATCATGGGCGGATCGGCGGCGATCATGCTGGCGCGTCCCGACGACACGGCTGTCGCGGCGAAGGCGAAGGCGCTGCTCGACCGGCTGGCCGCCGATCCGGCGAACGGCATCGCGGGGGTGCTGGACAAGGCCGGCATCGCGAGGGTTGGCGCCAATCCGCAGGCGGCCTTCCTGGTGAACCTGCGCCCCGGCTTCGTCACCGACATCTTCCGGGGCGCGTCTGACCCCCTGGTCGCCCCGACGCTGGTCAAGGGCATGCACGGCTATCTGCCGGGGCCGGCGCATCTCGACGCGACCTTCATGGTCATGGGGCCGCGCATCGCGAAGGGCCGCGACCTCGGCCGGATCGACATGCGTGCGGTTGCGCCGACGCTGGCGAAGATCATGGGCGCGGGGCTGCCCGACGCGGAAGGGAAGGCGATCGACCTGCGGCCCTGAGGCCTTAGGGCAGGGACTCGAGCCAGCCCGGCAAGTCCGCCAGCCGCTCCAGCAGCGTGAAGCGCGGGTGATCGTCCGGCACCGCCGCCATTTCATGGCTCCACGCGCCTTCCTGCGGGATATAGGCGGCCCACGCCCCGGCCGACAACGCAGGATGGATGTCGGACCGCAGCGAATCGCCCGCCATCACCGCCTCCTGCGGTGCGACGCCGTAGCGGGCGAAGATGCGGGTGAAGGTGTCGGCGGTCTTGTCGCTCACGATCTCGATACCGCCGAACAGGTCGCCAAGGCCTGACGCGGCGAGCTTGCTTTCCTGGTGCAGCAGGTCGCCCTTCGTCACCAGCACCAGCCGGCCGACATCGCTCAACGCCTCCAGCGTCGCCTGCACATCGTCGAACAGCTCGACCGGATGGGCGAGCAGGGTGCGCCCCGCCGCCAATATGTCGGCCACCAAGGACGTGGGCAGATGGTCGCCCGCCAGTTCGACCGCGGTTTCGACCATCGAGAGGGTGAACCCCTTGGCGCCATAACCGTAGAGCGCAAGATTGCGCGTCTCGCACTCCACCAGCCGCTCGCGCGTCACATCGGCGTCGGCAAAGGGGCGCAGCATCGCCACCAGCGCCTCCTCCGTCGCGTTGAAATGGCGCATATTGTGCCAGAGCGTATCGTCGGCATCGAGGCAGATGAGCTTGACGGTCATGGGTCTTTCACCAGGCATTTTCCGCGTCTGTCGCGGCGCGGATCGCCTTCTGCATCGCGCCGCTTTCGCCTGCAAGGGGTGACGACCGCGCCTGTATCTCCATTGGCGCGGCCAAGTTTTTTCCCACCCGTTCCAAATATTGCTTGGGCGCGGATTCTCTATAGCATCCGTAGATAAGCCGCTCGAGTCGGTCTGGAGGGATCATGCAGGACAGTCAGGATCAGCGCGGTTTGTTCGATCGCTGGCGCACGCGCCTCGCGCAGGCGCTGCTGCGCGAACCCAGCATCGTCCTGATCGACCGCGACGCGGATGTGATCCCGGACACCAGCGCGGCGAACGAGGAACCCGCCCCCGCATGGCAAAAGATGCACTGACATCTTCGCATCGGCGTCTCCCATCCCTATGTCTCCCTTGTCAGACCACCCTTCCGACTTCTGCAAGGAGACAGCATGGCGACCAGCCTTCGTACCGTCACGCGCCCCGTGGAGCCGCTCTTCCTCGACCGCTGGTCGCCCCGCGCGTTCGATTCCTCGGCGGTCCCGCAGGAGGATCTCGACACGATTTTCGACGCGGCGCGCTGGGCGCCGTCCGCCTTCAACTATCAGCCCTGGCGCTTCCTCTATGCCCATCGCGACGGCGCGGATTGGCAGCGGTTCCTGGACGTGCTGCTGCCCTTCAACCAGGCGTGGGTGAAGAATGCCGGCGTCATCCTGTTCGTCCTGTCGGACACGCTGATGGCCGCGCCGGGATCGGAGGATTACAAGCCGTCCCACAGCCATAGTTTCGATGCGGGCGCGGCCTGGGCGCTGTTGGCGCTTCAGGCGACGCGGCTTGGCTACCATACTCACGGCATGACGGGCGTCGATTTCGACAAGGCGCGCGCCGAGCTGGGCGTGCCCGACCGGTTCCGGATCGAGGCGGCGGTCGCGATCGGGCGGCAGGGCGACAAGGCGATCCTGCCCGAATCGCTGCAGGCGCGAGAGGTGCCGAGCGACCGCAAGCCGATCGAGCAATTCGCCTTTGCCGGGAATTTCCCCGCCTGAAGCCGGCGCTTGCGGGTTGATTCTTTATTGGGCAACATGAACGAAGGCGCCGCAGCCGCGGCGCCCTTGTTTCTACGGCGGCAGGTTCATGTCCCTTTCCGAAATGATCGCCGGCAGCGCCGTGGCCGCCGTGCTGACCAACCCGCGCCTGCCCGACAATCCCATCGTCGAATGCAATGACGCCTTCCTGACCTTGACGGGCTATGCGCGGGACGAGATCGTCGGGCGCAACTGCCGCTTCCTGGCTGGCGACGCCGCGGGTGCGGAGCAAAAAGACGCGATCCGCGCTGCCATTCGGGAGCGCCGCCCGCTGCTCATCGAGCTGCGCAACTACCGCAAGGACGGCACCGCGTTCCGCAACGCGCTGATGATCGCGCCGATCTTCGGCATGGACGGGACGGTCGATTATTTCCTGGGCTCGCAGATGGCCGTGGAGGAGGGGCGCGACAACGATGCGGCCCGGCGGATCGCCGCACTCACCGACCGGCAGCGCACAGTGCTGATGGCGATGTCGGAAGGGCGGCTGAACAAGCAGATCGCCTACGACCTTGGGCTCACCGAGCGGACGGTCAAGATGCATCGCGCCGCCATGTTGAAGGCGCTGGGCGTGCGCACGGCGGCGGAGGCGATCCGGCTGGCGATCGAGGCGGGGCACTGACGGCGTGGTCCTGCTTGGGATCGCCGTCATCGTCGCGGGCTTCCTGCTGCGCTTCCATCCTCTGCTGGTCATCCTCTGCGCCGGACTCGTCACCGGTCTCGCCGCCGGACTTGATCCGCTGGCGGTGCTGGCCGCGCTGGGCAAGGCATTCAACGAGGCGCGCTATGTCAGCATCATCTGGATCGTGCTGCCGGTCGTCGGCCTGCTGGAGGCGTATGGGTTGCAGGAGCGGGCGCGCGGGCTGATCGCCCGGATGCGCGGCGCGACCGCCGGGCGGTTCCTGACCTTCTACCTGCTGCTGCGGCAGATGCTGGCGGCGGTGGGCCTGACATCGGTCGCAGGGCACCCGCAGACGGTACGGCCGCTGGTCGCGCCGATTGCCGAAGCCGCGGCGGAGCGGCAATCGGGCGGGCTGGACCCGGCCGAACGCGAGGAGGTGCGCGCCTGGGCTGCCGCCACCGACAATGTCGGCCTCTTCTTCGGGGAGGACATCTTCCTCGCCATCGGATCGATCCTGCTCATCAAGGGGCTGATGGAGCAATATGGCATCGAGCTTGAGCCGTTCCAGCTGTCGGTCTGGGCGATCCCGACCGCCATCGCCGCCTTCCTGATCCACGGTTTTCGCCTGTGGCGGCTCGATCGGCGGCTCGCGCGGCGCAAGAGCGAAGCGCGCTCATGATCACGCTTCACTGGGTCTATGCTCTAGCGGGTGCGATCTTCGCTGCCTTCGCGCTGCTGGGCTTGCGCGACCGGCCGGTGAACGCCGCCTTCTGGGGCCTGCTGGCGGTCAGCATGTGGGCGGGCGACGCGCTGGGCGACATGGGCAACGGCCTGCTGGTGCTGGGCCTGGTAGGTCTGGGCGCATCGGGCCGGATGCGCCGGGGCGAGGGCGATGTGCCACCCGAAGTGCGACAGGCACGGGCCGATGCTCACGGCAACCGGCTGTTCGTCGTCGCGCTCATCATTCCGGCGACCGCGCTGATCGGCACCTTTGCCTTCAAGGCCGTGCCGGACTGGTTCGAGGCGAAGCAGGCGACGTTGATCGCGCTGGCGCTGGGCGTGCTGGTCGCCTGGCTCGCCGGAAGCCTGTGGCTGCGCGCCCGTCCGGGGGTGGCGCTGGAGCAGGGGAGGCGGCTGATCGACAGCGTGGGATGGGCGGCAGTCCTGCCGCAGATGCTCGCCGCGCTGGGCGCGGTCTTCGCCTTGTCAGGCGTCGGCGACGCGGTGGGCGGCGTGGTGCAGCAGGCGATCCCGCAGGGCAGCCTGTTCGGCGCCGTCGTCGCCTATGGCCTTGGCATGGCGCTCTTCACCATCGTCATGGGCAATGCCTTCGCCGCCTTCCCGGTGATGACGGCGGCGATCGGCGTGCCGATCCTGATCCGGGGCTTCCATGGCGATCCGGCCATCGTCTGCGCCATCGGGATGCTGGCGGGCTTCTGCGGCACGCTGCTGACGCCGATGGCGGCCAATTTCAACCTCGTCCCAGCCGCGCTGCTGGACCTCAGCGACAAGCATGGCGTCATCCGGCGGCAGGTCGGCACCGCGCTGCCGCTGCTTGGCGTCAACATCCTCCTCATCTACTGGCTGGCTTTCTGACATGACCGACCTGACGCAGCCGCTCGCCGAAAAATTCGCGGCCCTCACCCTGTCGCATCTTGGCCGCGAATATCCGTTCAAGATGGATCTGGTGCTGAACGGGCCGGAGGATGCGCTGCCGCCGCGCGCGCACCATCCCATCTTCCACGGCAGCTTCGACTGGCACAGCTGCGCCCATGGCTGGTGGCAGGTGATGCGGCTGATGCGGCTCTTTCCCGACATGGCCCAGGCGCCCGACATTCGCGCGCGCGCCAACGCGATGCTGACGCCGGACAAGGTGGCGGGGGAGCGCGCCTATCTCGCCCGGCCGATGAGCGCGGGGTTCGAGCGGCCCTATGGCTGGGCGTGGCTGCTGGCGCTGCACGATGAACTGGCGCGGCACGACGCCCCCTGGGCCGCCGCGCTTGAGCCGCTGGCGCAGGATTTCGCCGCCCGCTTCCATGCCTTCCTGCCGAAGCTGACTTATCCGCTGCGGGTCGGCACCCATTACAATATCGCCTTCGCGCTGACGCTGGCGCTGGAATGGGCAGACGGGCGGGACGCCGCGCTCGTGGCGCTGATCCGGGATCGGGCGCTCGGCTGGTTTGGCGCGGATCGCGCCTGCCAGGCGTGGGAGCCGGGCGGCGACGAGTTCCTGTCGCCCGCGCTGTGCGAAGCGCTGCTGATGAGCCGCCTGCTCGGGTCCACGGACTTTGCGGCTTGGTTCCACGCCTTCCTGCCGGATTTGATGGCGGGCACTCCTGCAAC
>JACESO010000118.1 GCA_013911745.1 Sphingobium sp.
GCCAAGCGGTATGTTCCTGGTGGCAGAGACGTGTTCATGGCTCTAGGGTGCAGAGACGCGGATCATTCTGACATGGGCGATCATGCTGGCATTTCCCGGATGTCATCAACCGAGGTCGGGCATCCCGTTCGATAATGGCAGCGGTTTTCGCGACGGTTATGTTGTCCAAGTTGGGCCTGCCGGGGATATCGAATGGAATGGTCAGAAGCTAAGTGACGCGGACTTCAACCGATATCTTCGGGAATATGCCGCTATGCCTAAAGGCGCTAGACGTCTGTGGGTCGAATTTGCACCGCAAGCTCCGCTGGACGGGATTGCGTTCGTTCGGAAGCAGGTGATTGAAAGCGACCTCTGCCGACAGGAAAGGTGCGTGGAGGCCCGGTGGAACGCAGGGCGGCCCGTAGTCAACTGACGTAGCCCGTCGGACAGAGGACATCGACCCAGCCTTAGTCCTTGCCTCACACGTCATGTTGAACTTGTTTCAACATCCATTTCTCCTCACTACCCCAAGCTCAATCTGGCGGGATGGACCCTGAAACAAGTTCAGGGTGACGATTCTGGCGATAGTAGGTGTCGCCCATTCCCGCAGCCTCTCCGCATCGCTATCGTGCGGGCATGACTCGGAATATCGAGAACATCGTCATCCTGACCGGCGCGGGGGTTTCGGCGGAGAGTGGCCTCGCGACCTTTCGCGGGCCTGACGGGCTGTGGGAGGGGCACAGGGTCGAGGATGTGTGCACGCCCGAGGCGCTGGCGCGGGACCGGGCGCTGGTGCATCGTTTCTATGACGAGCGGCGGGCGAAGCTGGGCGAGGTGGCACCCAATGCCGCGCATGAGGCGCTGGCGGCGCTCGACCGGGCGTGGGACGGCGAATTGCTGATCGTGACGCAGAATGTCGACGACCTGCACGAGCGGGCCGGGGCGAAGCGGCTAATCCACATGCATGGCGAACTGAAATCGGCCCTGTGCGCCGGGTGCGGGAAAGCGGTGCCGTGGGACGCGGCGCTGCCGCCGGGCGGCGTGTGCGACGGGTGCGGCAAGCCCGCGCTGCGGCCGGACATCGTGTTCTTTGGCGAGATGCCCTATCGGATGGACGAGATCGACGCGGCGCTGGGGCAAGCCGACCTGTTCGTGTCGATCGGCACGTCGGGCGCGGTCTATCCCGCCGCCGGCTTCGTGCAGACGGCGCGGCATCATGGCGCGCGCACGCTGGAGCTGAACCTCGATCCGTCTGCGGGGAGCCTCTATTTCCATGAAAGCCGGCTTGGTCCCGCGAGTGTGCTGGTGCCGGAACTGGTGCGGGAGCTGCTGGCATAAGCGCTCGCAAAATATGCGGCTTATAGTATAGCGCGGGCCATGAGCATGGCGCAGCGGAGCATCGGGTGATTACTGTCCAGCGGGTGGCGAAGGCCGCCGGCAAGCATTTGACGAAGGGGCTGCTGAAGGTCCGCAAGGCGATGGGTGCGCGCCGCAATCGCGGCTGTCCGGCATGCGGGGCGACCGTGGTCGGCTTCTTCCGCTATGGCGACAATGGCGAGTGGGGATGCCCGCAATGCAACGCGTCGCCGCGCGAGCGGCTGATGAACTGGCTGATCGCGCAGGGGCGGCTGACCGTGCCGGCCAATGGCGCGGTGCTGCATGTCGCACCCAATGAAGCGAGCCTGGTGCGCCGCTTTTCGGTGGCGGCCGACTATGTGCCCGCCGACCTGCATCCGGAAATCTATCCGGTGCCGGGGATGCGTCGCATCGACCTCATGGAAATGACCGAGGAGGACCGCTACGACCTCTTCTACGCCAGCCATGTGATGGAGCATGTGCCCGACGACGGCGTCGTGCTGCGCAACATCCACCGCGCGCTGAAGCCGGGCGGGGAGGCGTGGCTGATCGTGCCGCTGTGGGATAAGCCGACCGAAGACGGCAGTTTCGCCATGTCCCCGCGCGAGCGCGAGCGGCGCTTCGGCCAATGGGACCATGTCCGCCAATATGGTCCGGACTTCGCCGACCGCATCCGCGCGGCGGGCTTCGATCTGGAGGAGATCGACGCAGCCTCCATCGACCCGGATGTGCGCCATTTCCACGCGCTGGACGACCGGCTGTTCCGCGCGCGCAAGCCGGCGGGAGCCGCGCGCGAGTGAGCCGCCGGGGGGGCAAGGGACCGGGCCGGCTGGAAGGGTCCGCCCGCATCCTTGCGCTGGTGAAGCTGGCCAATGTCGGCATCATCATGGTCTGGGGCTTTGCCGTGACCTTCGTGTTCGTGCGCGTGCTGCCGATCGCGGAATTTCAGGCGTTCCTGCTGCTGGTCGCATTCGGCAACTTCACCATCTCGGCCGAATTCGGCCTCACCAGCATCATTTATGCCCGGTTGCGGCGGCACTGGTTGGGGGATGACGAGGAGGACACTCCGGGCGGGTTCCGGCTGGAGGAGATGGGCGTGCTGTTCCTGTTCCTTGGCCTGCTGGTCGCGGCCGGGCTGCTGATCCTGTGCGGCGCGCTGGCGATGGGATGGCTGGAAACGCAGATGCCGCTGCTGTTCCTCCTTTTCTTCCTGTCCGCCTGCCTCAACCTGCCGGCGCTGCTGGCGAAGCGCGCGCTGGCGGCGGTGGACGGCAATATGCTGTGGGAAATGCTGGATTGCGGGCGGCGGGTAGTGACGATTTCCCTGCTGGTCGCGATGCTGGGCGGCATGGACCCGCGCCTGTCGGTGGCGCTGCAACTGGCCGTCAGCATCGCCGTCATCGCCTATGCCATCGGCCATGTGCATCGGCGGCTGGGGATGGAGGGGCGGCACTGGCTGGCCTTCCGCGCGGGCGGCGACCATGTGCGCGCCCATTATCTGCGCGATATCGGCGCGTCGGCGGCCTTCACCCTGTCAGACATCATTGCCTATAACGCGCCCTATTTCACCATCGCGGCGGTGACGGCCGATCCGCGCCCGATGCTGCTGTTCGATTTCTTCTTCAAGATGTCGCGGTCGCTGTCGATGCTGGTGCGCGCGATGGTGGAGGCAGCGTTGCCGCGCATCACCCGCGCCTATCATGCGGGCGATGCGGCGCGGCTGAGGCAGTTGCTGGGAAGGGCGTTGGCGGCGGCGCTGCTGTTCGCCGCGATGCTGGCGGCGGTGCTGCTGGTGGCGGGGGAGCGGCTGTTCGCGCTGCTGTTCGACGGGCGGGCGGCGATCGATCGGGCGGACCTGTGGCTGATCGTCCTTGGCCTGGCTGGCCTCACCTTGCTGTGCGTGTCGGTCTATGTGCAGGGGGCGCTTGGGCGGTTCGGCTTGCTGCTGCGCCGGTCGCTGCCGTTCCTGGCGGGATCGCTGGCGAGCGCGCCGCTGGCGGCGCTGCTGTGGCCGGAGCGGTTCGATCTCGCCTTTCTGGCACTCTATGCGGTGACGCTGGCGGGCGTCGCACTGCTGCACATGGCTTCTCTGCGCAGGCTGGCGCGGGGATGAAGGTCGCCATGCTCGATCCGTCGCTCTTCACCGGGCGCTATGACGACAGCCTGTGCGCGGCTATGGCGCAGTTTCGGGCGCAGGCGGGCGCGGAGGTGACGCTGCTCGGCCGGCCGATGCGAGACACCGATGCGATTGTGCCGCAGGGCTATCGCTACGATCCGCATTTCTTTCGGGCGAGCGAGGCGTTGCGGCGCAGGATCGGCGAGGGGCGCGGGTTTCGCCTGGTCAAGGCGGCGGAATATGGGCTGGGCTGCGCCATCGGAGACATCGCGCCGATGCGCGCGGCGGACATCGTGCATGTGCAGTGGCTGCCGCTCGCGCCGGCCGATGCGATGCTGCTGCGCCGGCTGAAGCGGAGCGGCGTGGCGCTGGTCCATACTGTGCATAATGCCGACGCCTATCATGACGATGCCGGGGTTCAGGGCAGGGGCTATCGCGCGCTGCTCGATATGTTCGACGCGCTGATCGTCCATGGTGACACGACGCGTGCGGCGCTGGCGCGGCAGGGGGTAGATCAGGCTCGCATCCATGTGACGCCGCATCCACCGATGCGCCTGGCCCCTGCATCGGCGCAGGATCTGGCGGCGGTGCCCGCGCCCATCCGCCCGCGCCTGCTCTTCTTCGGCACGATCCGGCCTTACAAGGGCGTGGACCTGCTGATCGACGCCTGCATCGCCCTGTGGCGCAGGGGACTGGATTTCGAGCTGGCGCTGGCGGGCAAGCCGTTCATGGACATCGGGCCCATGGTGGAGGCGGTGACGAAAGCGGGCTTTGCAGACCGGCTGGTCACCGACTTCGGCTTCCTGACCGAACCCCGGCTGGACGCGCATATGGCGCGGGCGGACATCATCGCCTTCCCCTATCGGCAGATCGATTCGAGCGGCGCGTTCCTGTCCGCGCTGCATCACGGCAAGGCGATGGTCACGTCCGACGCGGGCATGTTCGGCCTGTTGCCCGAGGGTGTAGCCGCGCGCGCGCAGGCGGGAAATGCGGCGGCGCTGGGTGAAGCCCTCTTGCCGCTGATCGAAAGCGCCGCCATCAGGCGGGAAGCAGGTGCGCGGGCGCGCGCCTATGGCGAGACGATGGGCAGCTGGAAGGACATGGGTTTGGCGACGATCGGCATCTACAAAACCGTGCTGGCCGGTCGCGCATGAACCGATATCGGCGCGAACTGCGGGACAGGTGGCTGGCGATGAAGCTGGCGGCAGCGGGCCGGGTGCATCAATATCCCGAAGTGCAGGCTTTGCGGCGCTTCCTGTCCGCCTTCGCCGTCGACTGCCTGATCGATGTCGGCGCGAACCGGGGGCAATATGCGACCATGGCGCGCAAGGATGCGGGCTATCGCGGACTGATCCTGTCGTTCGAGCCCAATCCCGATGTGTTCGCGCAGTTGCAGCGCAATGCGGTGGCGGACGGCAAGTGGCAGGTGTTCAACCTGGCGCTGTCGGATTTCGACGGGACGGCCAGCTTCAACATCATGGCCGCCGACCAGTTCAGTTCCCTAAAAAACCCGGCGGGCGATCAGGACGCGGTGTTCGCCGAACGCAACAAGGTGACGAAGACGGTGGAGATGCAGTGCCGCCGCATCGACACGCTGCTGCCCGAACTGATGCAGAGCCACGGGTTCAGCCGTCCGTTCCTGAAGATGGATACGCAGGGCCATGACCTGTCGGTGTGCGAGGGCGCGGGCGATGCGCTCAGCCGCATGGCGGGCGTGCAGACGGAACTGGGCGTGCGGCCCATCTATGACGGCGGGACCAATTATCGGCAGATGATCGACTGGCTGGAGGCGCGCGGCTTCGCGCCGTCCGCCTTCTTCGCCAACAATAAGGGCCATTTCCCGCTGCTGGTCGAAATGGACGGCATCTTCGTCAACCGGACGCTGGTGGGCGATTGAGAATGGGACCGGGCAGCGCCTTCGTCGATGCGCGCCGCCTGTATCTGGCGGGCGCCATCGGCCTTGCCCTGTGGCTTGGCGCGACATTCCTGTGGCACGTCACCTATCGGCAGGGCATCAGCTTGCCCGTCATCCTGTTTCTGGATCAGGATTTTCCCGCGCTTTTCGGCATGGCGATGCTGCTGGCGCTGGCCGCGCCCCTTGCCGAGGGGCGGGGGTTCGCCCTGCCGCCGCCCAGCGCGCGCATCGTCGTTCCGCTGATCGTGCTGCTGGGGCTGGCGGCATGGGCGGGCCATTATGCGCTGTTCCAGGATTATGCGATCAGCCGCGACGAGGAGGTCGCGCGCTTCGCCGCCGCCTATATGCGCGAAGGGCTGTTCGCGCGGCCGATTCCGGTGGAATGGGAGCCCTATCGCCGGGCGATCATGCCAGAATTCTTTTCCCCCTTCGGCGCGGCGGATTATTGGACGGCGGCCTATCTGCCGGTGAACAGCGCGATCCAGGCGCTTTTCTGGCAATTGGGCGACCCCAATCTGGCGGGGCCGGTGCTGTTGATGGCGGGCCTTGCCGCGCTGTGGCGGATCGCGGTGCGGCTGATGCCCGATCGGCCGGACGCCGTGTGGGTGACGGTCCTGCTCGGCTTCTCGTCCAGCCAGCTTTGGGTCACGGCGATGACCCCCTATGCGATGACCGGTCATTTCGCGCTCAACATGGTGTGGCTGGCGCTGGTGCTGCGCGGCGGGGTGGCCGGGCATCTGGCGGCTGGCGTCGTCGCGCTGGTGGCGGCGGGGCTGCACCAGTGGCATTTCCCGCCGATCTTCATCATCCCCTTCATCCTGTGGATGCTGTTGGCGCGCCGATGGGGCGTGGCGGCGTTCCATGCACTGACCCTGGTCGCGATCGTGATCGTGTGGGCGAAGCTGTGGCCGGGCTTCCTGCTCCACGCGCTGGGCGCGCCGACCGACATCCGCCCCTCGGCCGGTGTGGCGGACAAGGTGGGCAGCCTGTTCCAGCGACTGGGCGACCGGTGGCAGCCGCTGGTGAACCTTAGCCGCTATATGGCGTGGAACAATATATTGATGGTGCCGCTGGCGGTGCTGGGAATCGCGGCGATGCGCTGGCGGGCGATGATCCGGGGGCAGGAGATCGCGCTGCCGCTGGCGCTCGGTTGCCTTGCCGGATGCGTGCTGGCGCTGGCGCAGGGCTATGGCTGGGGGTTTCGCTATGCCCATGGCTTCATCGGTCCCTTCTGCCTGCTCAGCGCGCTGGGTTGGGCGCGCTGCCGCCCGGCCGGCGCGATGCGCCCGTTGTTCGTCGGCCTTGCCATCACCGCGCTGGGCAGCGCCTTCCTGGTGTGGCGGACGCATGAATTCGTCGCGCCCTATGCCGCCAGCCACAGGCTGATCGATTCGAGCCAGGCGGACGTGGTGCTGATCGATCCGCGCGGCGGCCTCTACGTCACCGATTTGGTGCGCGGGCGGGATGGGGTGCCGGGCAAGCCCATGGTCATGAACCTGGGAATGCTGTCGCTGGAACAGGTGGACCGCCTCTGCCAATCCTATGTCGTCGAGCTCTTCGACCGGGCGGAGTTCCGCCCGCTGGGCGTCCCGCTGGCGCGCTGGCGGCTGGACCGTATGGACGCGCTGCGCGCCCATATGCGCGAGGCGGGATGCGACCGGCCGGTGCAGCCGCCGCTGCCCGAGACGATGGACGAGGCGTTGGAGGCGGCGGGGAATGCGATGTAGGAGCTTCCGGGCGTCAGACGCGCCCGGTGCGCAGCGCCCTTGCCCAGTCGGGACGGCCATTCGCCTCCGCATCGCGGGCCGCCTGGTCCCAGTCATAATCGACGCAGAGCAACTCCGCCCGCCATGCGCCCTCCTTCTGCGTCAGCATGGCGTAGCGGGCATGGGGCGATCCCGTCTCCACCTTGTGCGGGTGGGGCCGGACATCGTCATAGGCGGGCAGGCCGACGCTGCCCGGATTGACGATCAGCGGACCGTCATCGAGCGCCATCACGCGCGGGACATGAGTATGGCCGCACAGGATGACGGGCGCGGGGACGGCGCCGGTCCGGGCCTTCACCTCTGTCGGCGTCGCTGCGCGGATGCCGTTCTCCGTCACGGTTTCCAGATAGTAAGCGAGGTCGCTATCCGGCGTGCCATGGACCAGCAATATGTCGTCGGTCAGCCATAATGTCTCGGGCAGCGCCGCCAGCCAGGCGAAATGCTCGGGTCGCAAGGTGATGGCGGCATGGCGGTCCGACAATCCCATCTGCTCGGGCGCCTGCTCCAGTAGCTGGCGCTCGTGATTGCCCCGGATGGTTGGCAGATCGAGCGCCATCAGCCGCTCGGCCGTCTCCATGGGGAACAGCCCGCCCGAGCAGATGTCGCCCAGATTGACGATCCGGTCGGCTCCCCGCTCGACGGCGTCGGCCAGCACCGCGTCGAGCGCGGCGATGTTGCCATGGATGTCGGAAAGGACGGCGATCTTCATCGCGGCATTCTAGAGCATCGAGCGTGAAATAGGAATCTTGGGATTCCCAGCAGGATCAGGATGTGATTCATCGTGATTGGAGGTGGATCATGGGGAAATCC
>JACESO010000119.1 GCA_013911745.1 Sphingobium sp.
GATCTTTGGATGGTATGCATTCGTCGATGAAGCCCGCGAACACGGTCAGGTGCCGGAGGTGAGCAACTACCTTGTCGAGATGGGCCGTGACACATTCGAGAACTGGCAGTCGGAATTCCTTCAACTCATCTGGCAGGTCGTGGGCCTCGCGTATTTCCTGTACGTTGGATCGCCAGCGTCGAAGGAAAATGACGACCGCCTGGAGGCAAAGGTCGACGAACTGATGAAGCTGGTGGGTGGCGAAAAGGCCGAGGCGATGATCGCTACTATCGACGAGCGCTATCTTCGGACCCATGGCCATGCCCAACCGCACGCGCACGATGTTGGACGAGAGTGAAATCGGAAGACAACCTTAATGACGCGACCATCACGGTTCTATCCGAGGAGATCAAACATCACGTAAAGGAGGACGAGGAGGCCGCGAAAGACGGCAGGTCCGCCCACGACGTCGATCTCGCGGCCTTCGTGGCCAAGTGCTTGCGAGCAAGGGGAAGCTTCTGGCCGAAGCGAGTAAGTGTCGGGTTCAGCCTTTCGAGGCTGGCAGCGCCCAGGCGATCACCTGATCCCCGATTGGCGTCTTCATGAAATGATGGCCGCCGGTCATCAGCACCACATATTCACGGCCATCCTGTTCATAGACCATGGGCGTCGCCTGACCGCCGGCCGGCAGCGCCTGCTGCCAGAGGATATTGCCGGTCTTGAGGTCGATCGCCTTGAACAGGTCGTCCGTCGATGCCGCGATGAAGATGAGACCGCCCGCCGTCACGACCGCACCGCCGTTATTGGGCGTGCCGATGGTCAGCGGCAGATGACTGGGAATGCCGAACGGGCCGTTCCTGCGCGCCGACCCGAATGGCCGGTCCCACAGCGTCTTGCCGGTCGCGATGTCGATGGCCCGGATGCCGCCATAGGGCGGTTGCTTGCACAACATGCCGGTGACGGGCATCTGCCATCCTGCATTCACGTCGATGGCATAGGGCGTCTGCGCCTGCGGGTCGCCAGCACCCTCGGAATGGGGCTTGCCGCCGCGGCTGGCGTTGCCGCCCTTGTCTTCCTTCGCCATGGCCGCCTTCTGCTCGCGCGTGAACCAGCCCTTCCGGTCGGCTTCCGCGCGCGGCACCAACCGGACATAGTTGGGCATGTCGTTATAATTGGCAACGATGATCCCACGCAGCGGATCGACCGCAACACTGCCCCAGTCGGTCCCGCCATTATAGCCGGGATATTCGATCGAATGGCGATCCGTCTCGGGCGGGGTGAAGAAGCCCTTGTAGCTCGCCCTTCGGAAATTGATCCGGCAGATCATCTGGTCGATAGGGGACATGCCCCACATGTCGCTTTCCCTCAGGTCCGGCTTGCGCAGCGTCTGCCAGAGCGAAACGATCTGCGTGGGTGAGCGCTGCTCCGGCTCCACGCCACCGCCCGGCACCCGGATGGTGCCGACAGGGGTGAGCGGACGCCCGGTCGCGCGGTCGAGCACATACATGTCGCCCTGTTTGGACGACACGAGCAGTGCGGCTTTGCCCTTATAGTCGATCAGGGTCGGCTGGCTGCCGAAATCATAGTCCCAAACGTCGTTCTTCACCGCCCTGAACGTCCAGCGGGGCTTGCCCGTCGTCACGTCGAGCGCGACGATGGACGTTGCAAAGCGGTCTTCCACAGGAGAGCGCATGCTGCTCCAATAGTCGACGCTGCTGTTGCCCATGGGCAGGTAGACGAGGCCAAGTTTTTCGTCGCCGCTGGCGATCGTCCACATATTGGGCGTACCGCGCGCCCATTGCTGTCCGGCGGGCGGATAGCCGGTCCACTCCGGGTGCTTCATGTCCCAGGCGAACCGCAACTTGCCGGTCACGGCATCGAAGCCCTGGATGACACCGGACGGTTCCCAGCGCTGCTGTCCGTCGAGCGTCTGATGCCCGGTCACGGCGATGCCGCGAATGATGACGGGCGGCGAATTGATTGAGACGAGACCGGGGAAGACCTTGCCCATGCCGACCTTGGCGTCGACCTCGCCATTCCGGCCGAAGTCGCTGCACGGCCGGCCGGTTTGCGCATCGACGGCGATCAGGCGCGCGTCCAGCGTGCCCTCGATCAGCCGGCGGGCGCAGAGCGTGCCGGGCTGGGCACCCGGCATGGCATAATAGCTCACTCCACGGCAGGCGGCGGTGTAGGGTATCCATTCGTCCTTCACCTTGGGATCGAAACGCCACCGCTCCTTGCCCGTGCGCGCGTCGAGCGCGATCATCACATTCTTCGCCGAACAGAGATAGAGCATGTCGCCGATCTTCAGCGGCGTCGTCTCCGCGCCATATTGCGCTGCCGCCGCCTCCGTACGCGGCATGTCGCCCGTGTGCGTCAGCCACACCTGCTCCAACCGAGCGACATTGCCGGTATTGATCTGCGTCAGCGGCGAATAGCGGCGGGTGGCTCCGGTCCCGCCATAGGCCGGCCAGTCCGCCCCGGTTGCCATGCCGGATGGATCGGCCATGCCGACCGAAGTCGGAGCCGGCAAGGCGGCGACTGCTACGTCCCTCCTGCCCAACGTGGTAAATAAAAGGCCCGTAGCGACCACGGTGACGCCCACCGCGATGCCCGCATTGCGCCATCTGTGGGGAGCGCGCGTCAACGTGGCCATGACGGGGAAGGTGACGATCAGCAGAATGATCGGCGCGAAAATGCGCGGCACCAGCGCCCATGCGAGATTGGTCTGCGCGTCGAAGAAGGCCCAGAGGATGGTGGCGGCGACGATGGCGATGTAGAGCCACGCGCCTGCCATCCGGCTCCGGACCAGCAGATAGCCCGACGCCATCATCGCAAGCCCGGTCGGCAGATAATAGAGCGAGCCGCCCAGCGTCGCGAGCCATCCTCCGCCGACCGCCAGGACAATGCCGATCAGGCCAACGACCGTTCCGAAGATGAGGGCGGGCCAACGCCGGTTTCCTGCCATGTCGACTATCCTTGCTGCACCGCCGGGAGGCGGGACGGCGCCGCCGGACATGCTGTTTCCGCCAGGGGAAAGGCGTCAGCGCGGCTTCCGTTCCATTGCAAATTTGTAATGTTGGGCAAGGACCGCACGCATTTGTTCACGCGACGCGGTGATCACCCCACGGTCGAGAATCTTTGCGCCAGCCCGTGGTAGAGCTTCTCTTTGCAAACGAATTGCGCGGCAAAATCGCTCACGAGGGCGGCACCTAGCAGCGGCATCATGAGGCCCCGGCTGGCGGTGGTCTCGGAGATGATGATGACGGCGGTCAAGGGCGCGCGCACCACACCCGTGAAATAGGCGACCATTCCAAGCAGCACGAGCGCACCCGGAGGGTAACCCGAAAAGATGCTGCGGAGGACGTCGCCGATGCCAGCTCCCACGGAGAGGGAGGGCGCGAATATGCCGCCGGGCAGGCCCGACACCGCCGTGGCAAGCGTCGCCACGAACTTGGCCGCACCGAACCAGAGGGGCGCGTCGCCTCCCACTATGACATCATGTGCGGTCTGGTATCCGGTTCCCCACGTCAGCCCGGTTGCTATACCGAGGACCGCCACGATCATGCCGCATAGTCCCGAGAACAGCACAGGTCTGCGTCGCAGCCACGCCACCGGGCGTAACGGCGTCGTGCCTGCGCAAAGCATCAGCCGGGAGAAGCATCCGCCGGCGACGCCACGATCAAGCCGGCGACAGGGGTGACGAACAACGCTTGGCTTACACTGAGAGTCTGGCGCATTTCACCGAAATAGACATAATCGCCCGCCAGCCCCAGGCTGACCATGCCGGCAATCAGCACGGCCGCCATCACAAGCAGCGTCATCCTTTGCTCATAGGCTGCAGCCAGTTCTTCGATTGCAAAGGCGACGCCGGCGAGGGGTGTGTTGAATGCGGCCGCCACGCCCGCTGCGCCGCCCGCGATATAGACCGAAGAACGCAGCGGAATGCGCATCCATCGGTGCGCATGACCCATGATCGTCGCTGCGATCTGGACGGTGGGCCCCTCCCGCCCCACCGATGCGCCGAACAGCAATGTGCCAACCGTCAGGAAAAACTTGGCGAGGGCGGTGCGAATCGATGCCAGCCGATCCAGTCCGTGCACAGGGTCGCGGCTTGCCGCCATGACTTGCGGTATGCCCGATCCCCTGGCCTCCGGTGCGAAGCGGAGAGTGAGCCATACGAAGGCGGCAAACCCCGCTGGCGTTACAATCAGCGGCAACCACCAGCACCAGCCGATCATGTCATGAAAAAGTTCGTTCGCGGTGTCGGCAAGGCTTGCGAACAGCAGCGCCACCACGCCGATCAGGATTGCACCGCCTAGGATGGCAATGCGGCGACGCCAGATCAATGCTTCCGGGCCATGCCGCCGCATCCATATGCGGTAGCGGCGCGGGAGTAAGGAGAGCGGACCAGGCATCAGAGCCCGGCTCTATCCCTACCCTATCCTGTGTTCAAGGATTGCGGCTCGGCCGTCTGTTGCACCATCCACTCAAGCCGCATCGAACGGATCGTCGATCCGTTACCGGCCGGGTATTGGGAGAGACGACACTTTCCTACTCAACGGGTCGCCGGGCGAGTCCACCCTAGCGATGCTCTCTAAGTCATTGATTTTATGGTGACCCCTACGGGAATCGAACCCGTGTTTCAGCCGTGAGAGGGCCGCGTCCTGACCGCTAGACGAAGGGGCCTTGGGTCGCGTCGGCGACCGGCAGGGGCTGCGCTTTAGCAGGCCCTGCACCGGCGTCAAGAGGAAGGGTGGCGCTACGGGCGAATGTGTCCGATGCCAACACCCAGGTGTCATTGGACCCATAAAAAACCACCCCATGCAAGCATGGGGTGGCCAGGTTCAGGGAGGAGACGCCTCCAAAGGGGGAGGCGCCCATATGACACACCCGAAAGGGGGGCAGGTGCGCCATATGTTCGAGAGATAGGGCAGTTGGCGCGCCCTTTCAAGAGGGGCGCATCGACTGCGTCCATCGCTTTGTCGATCCGGCCCGGTCGCCCTGCCTTATGCGTCGGCGGCTTCGGGCGTGGCGGGCAGGGCGATCGGCCCCTTGCCCTGGGCGACCTGCGCCTCGAACACATCGCGCATCAGCTGCAACGAAAAGAGATGCGCGTGGATCAGCGGCAGCAGGCCGTTCTGATTGATCTTGCGCAGCTGGTCTCCGCGCATGTCGCGCAGCTTTTCCTCATTGACCATGCGGAAGCCGCGATAGACGAACGGCTGTTCGTTGAGCGGCGTCTGGATGGTGACTTCGCCATCCATCAGCAGGTCCATTTCCACGAGGTCGCGCACGAACTGCCCGGTGCGGGCGGCTGCCTGCTCGAAATCCTCGCAGAATTTGAGGACGCCCTGAGTCAGTTCGCTGGGCTGGCCATTCTCGAACAGCGGCTGGCCGTCTTCAAAGGCGCCGATGATCGGGCTGGTCGGGTCGAAGCAGAGCGACAGTTCGTCGCCTTCAGGGCGCAGCTTCGCCAGCATCCAGGGATAGCGGCGGACATAGGCCGGGACATAGGCGGGACCGCCAAGCTTGCCTTCTGCATCAACGAACACATTGACGCCTTCGTTGAGGCCCATCAGCAGCAGCGGAACCGCATCGTCGCCGGCCGAAAAGATGATGGGCGCGAAGCGCTGGGCCGGCACGAACTCGTCCACCGTTAGCGGCACGGCATGCTGGGTCGCCAGGAACGGCGCCGAGTCGGCGGTGCGCAGCTTGTAATCGACATGGTCGGCGCTGCTCAGCGGCAGGAGGTCATTGTAGAAAATCGGCAGGGTATTGGCGGGCGCGCTGGCCATGTTCAGGTCCACTCTTTGACTCTGCGGCGGGTTGCTGTCCGGAAATCCGGCCGCCGCTGGCTGAATATTGCGGCAAGGCGATAGTGGCCTTGATCCCGATAGGCAATCGGTTTGTCCGGGTAGCAGGAAGGCGGCTGCGCGAGTGGGCTCAGCCCTCGCCGGGCAGGGGGATGAGCTTGCCCGGATTGAACAGCCCATCGGGGTCGAACGCGGCCTTGATCGCACGGAGCGCACCGATCCGGGCAGGCCCCGCGAGCCGCCCCAGTTCCGCGCGCTTCATCTGGCCGATGCCATGTTCGGCGGAAATGGAGCCCCCGGCCGCCACCACGGCATCATGGACGAAGGCGTTGATCGCGCCGCCCTGCGCGGCGATCCATGCCGGCCCGTCCACGGTCCCCTTGGGCGCGCGGACGTGGAAATGCACATTGCCGTCGCCCAGATGGCCGAAGGAGGAGGCGGTGGTGCCGGGGAAAGCCGCCTCAGCCGCCGCTGCTCCCTCCACCATGAAGGCGGGCATCTTCGCCACCGGCACGCTGATGTCATATTGCAGCGCCGGCCCTTGCGCCCGTTCCGCTTCCGACAGGGATTCGCGGATGCGCCAGAAAGCCTCGGCCTGCGCCTCGTTCGCGGCAATGGCGGCGTCCTTGGCGATGCCCGCGTCGAAGGCGGCGGCCAGCGCCGTCTCCAGCCGGTCCGCCGGGCCGGGTTCCGAGAGGTCGGCATGATCGACTTCAATGAGGACATGCCAGGGCGTCCGCGTCTCGATGGGGCTGCGGGTGCCGGGAATATGTCCCACCACGAAGCCCACCGTTTCGTCGGCGATCACCTCAAACCCTTCGACGCTGTCGCCCAGCAGGCTTTCGGTCAGCCGCAGCAGCGCCAACGCGTCGGCGGGGCTGTCCACGCCGACCCATCCGACCGCCCGCGCGGCGATGGCGGGCACCAGCCGCAACGACGCGGCGGTGACCACGCCCAGCGTCCCTTCGGCGCCGATCAGCAATTGCTTTATGTCATAGCCGCGATTGTCCTTCTTGAGCGCGTCCAAGCCGTCGAAGATGCTGCCGTCGGGCAGCACAGCCTCTATCGCCTCCACCAGCGCGCGCATCGTGCCGTGGCGCAGCACCTGCGTCCCGCCCGCATTGGTGGAAACGAGGCCGCCGATGGTGGCCGATCCCTTTGCGCCCAGGCTCAACGGAAAACGCCGCCCCTGCGCCTCGGCCGCCTCGTGCAGCACGGAAAGGATGACGCCCGCCTCGCAGATCGCCAGATTGTCGTCGGGCGACAGGCTACGGATTCGGTTCATCCGGCGCAGCGACAGGATCAGCGCGGAGCCGTCCGCCGGCGGCGTCGCGCCACCGACCATGGACGTGTTGCCGCCCTGCGGCACCAGCGCCACGCCCAGTTCCGCCGCCAGCGTGACGGCGGCCGCCACCTCCTGCGTGGAGGCTGGCGACAGGATCGCCGCCGCCGCGCCATGATAGCGCCCACGCCAGTCATGGACCCAGGGATCGATGGCGTCGGGATCGGTGATGACGCCCTTTGGACCCAGCAGGGCGACGAAGCGGTCGATTGCGGCTTGTTCGATCATGGGACATGCTATGGCCCGGAATTCATCGACTGTTCAACCATGTGCCCATAGGGTTCGATGCCCAAAAGGGGTCCGTCTTGCTTCAATCCGTCCTGCTGCTGCTGATCGCGCCTGCCGGTGAACCCGTGCAGATGGCGCAACTCACCATCCAGCAGCGCATCATCATCCGCGTGCCTGCGGCAAAGAAGGGCAGCGCGCCCGCCCGAATCACGCCGGAAGCGCGCGAGCGGTGGGACGAGAAGAAGGGGCCGCGCTGTGTTGCGCTGCGGTCGATTCGCGGGGCCAGCGTCGTGGTGGACAATGGCGTGGACCTGCTGCTCGCCGACAATCACCGCTATCGCGCCCGGCTGGAAAAGGGCTGCGACTCCATAGGCTTCTATTCCGGTTTCTATGTCG
>JACESO010000012.1 GCA_013911745.1 Sphingobium sp.
GCCGAACGCATGGCCGATCCCTTCGCGCCGCAGCCGGCGCCGCCCCGCCAGCCCCGCGCCGCGCCCTGACATGCCCCCCAGACATGCCGTCGCGCTGCTGTCGCCCGACCGTGACTTCGGCATGACCCGGTTGTCGCGTCGCCGTCGCGATCCCGGCGCGCGCCTGTCGCTTCGCCGTCCCGATTCGTGCGAATCGGCGCGTAAAAACGGGCAGAATGGTGTGAACTTCACCTGTCGCGTTTCGGACCCCGCTTCGCAGCGGCAATCAGCCTCTTTCTTTCGCCGCCCCCCGTCCCCATAGAGGGACCATGACCGACGCCCCGTTCGCCTCGCCTCAGGCCGCCATCGATATCCGCAACCTCACCAAAGTCTACAAGGGCGGCAAGCGCGCGCTCGACGGCATCAACCTCTCCATCCCGCGCGGCCAGATCTACGGCCTGCTCGGCCCCAACGGCGCGGGCAAGTCGACCACGATCAACATCCTCGCCGGCATGGTGAACAAGACCGCTGGCGACGTCAGCATCTGGGGCTTCGACATCGACGCGCACCCGCGCAATGCCAAGAATTCGATCGGCATCGTGCCGCAGGAAATCGTGTTCGACCCCTTCTTCACGCCCTTCGAAACGCTGGAGAACCAGGCCGGCTATTATGGCGTGCCCCAGGATCGCCGCCGCTCGATGGAACTGCTGCGCGCCGTCCATCTGGACGACAAGGCCAACGCCTATGCCCGCACCCTCTCGGGCGGCATGAAGCGGCGGCTGCTGGTGGCAAAGGCGATGGTCCATTCGCCGCCCATTCTGGTGCTGGACGAACCCACCGCCGGCGTCGACGTCCAGTTGCGCCAGCAGCTCTGGGCCTATGTGCGCGAACTCAATCAGCGCGGCGTCACCATCGTGCTGACCACCCATTATCTGGAAGAGGCCGAGGAACTGTGCGACCGCATCGGCATCATCAACCACGGCCGGGTCATCACCGACAAGCCGACCCGCGAACTCATCGCCATGGCGCAGGAAAAGGTGGTGGTGGTAACGGTCGACCGCGATCTTCTCGCCGCCCCTGACGCGCCCTGCTTCGAAAAGGTCGAACTGTCGAACGACCGCACGCTCACCATCACCTACAGCAAGGACCGCGCGAACGCCGGCCAGGTGCTGAGCGCGGTGCAGGCCAACGGCCTCTCCATCGTCGACGTCTCCACCCGCGATCCCGACCTGGAGGACGTCTTCCTCAACCTGACGGCGGACGCGCAGGGTTGATCTTTTCTTCCGTTCGCCCTGAGCTTGTCGAAGGGCCTCCTTTTCTTCAAGACAGGGTGGGGCTTCGGCAGGCTCAGCCCGAACGGATCAAGAAACCAGAACAAGAATGACCACCACCCTCCACGATGTCGTCATCATCGGCTCCGGCGCTGCCGGGCTTACCGCCGCGATCAATCTGGCGCAGGACCGCAAGGTGCTGGTGCTGGCCAAGGGCGCGCTGGACGGCGGCTCCACCAACTGGGCGCAGGGCGGCATCGCCGCGGTGCTCGACGCCGGCGACAGTTTCGAGGCGCATGTCCACGACACGATGGTGGCAGGCGCGGGCCTCAACGACCGCGCCACCGTCGAGTTCGTCGTCTCCGAAGCCCCTGCCGCGATCGAGCGGCTCTCCGCGCTGGGCGTACCCTTCAACGGCGGCGAGGAATTCGGCGAGCGCTGGCACCTGACCCGCGAGGGCGGCCACAGCCACCGCCGCATCATCCATGTCGACGACGCGACCGGCCATGCGGTGCAGGTCGCGCTGCTGAAGGCCGCGCGCGCCAATCCCAACATCACCCTGATGGAGGACATGGTCGCCATCGACCTCATCACCTCCCGCCATGGCGAGCGCTATTCGGGCGACGGCCATGTCTGGGGCGTCTATGCCTTTAACAAGGCGACCAAGCGCATCGATACGCTGTTGGGCAAGGCGACGATCCTCTGCACCGGGGGCGCGGGGCGCACCTATCTCTTCTCCACCGCCCCTCGCGGCGCGACCGGCGACGGCATCGCCATGGCCTGGCGCGCCGGCTGCCGTGTGTCGAACATGGAGATGAACCAGTTCCACCCGACCTGCCTCTACAATCTGGAGGTCAAGAATTTCCTGATTACGGAGGCGGTGCGCGGCGAAGGCGGGCATCTCAAGATTCCCGGCACCGGCGAGCGCTTCATGCCCCGCTTCGATCCGCGCGAGGAACTCGCCCCGCGCGACGTGGTGGCGCGCGCCATCGATCACGAGATCAAGCGCCTCGGTCTCGACTATGTCCATCTCGACATCAGCCACAAAGATCCCGAGTTCGTGAAGCATCACTTCCCGACCATCTATGCCCGGCTGCTCGATCTCGACATCGATATCACCAAAGAACCGATCCCGGTCGTGCCCGCGCAGCATTATACCTGCGGCGGCGTGGTCATCGACCTTGACGGCCGCACCGACCTGCCCGGCCTCTACGCCGCCGGCGAAGTATCCGAAAGCGGCCTCCATGGCGCGAACCGCCTCGCCTCCAACTCGCTGCTCGAATGTTTCGTCTTCGGCGAGGCGGCGGCCGGGCACATACGCGCGAACTGGGACGCGCTGCCCCCGCCCCCGCCGATCCGGCCATGGGACGAAAGCCGCGTCACCAACAGCGACGAAGAAGTGATCGTCCAGCACAACTGGAAGGAAATCCGCCGCTTCATGTGGGACTATGTCGGCATCGTCCGCACCACCAAGCGGCTGGAGCGCGCCCAGCACCGCATCGATCTTCTGTCCAGAGAAGTGGACGACTATTACGGCAATTTCCGCGTGACGCCGGACCTTATCGAACTGCGCAACCTGCTGGAGGTCGCGCGCCTGGTGGTTCGCTCCGCCCTCCACCGCAAGGAAAGCCGGGGTCTTCACTATACGCTGGACTATCCCGACACGCTGCCCGAAGCCGTCGACACGGTGCTGGCGCCCTAACCGCCCAGAAAATCCTTCAGCAGCGCGTTGAAGCGGGCGGGCTGGTCGGCCATCACCATATGCCCACTCGGGCCGATGGGCTTCAGCAAAGCCCCTTTCCTTGCCGCATAGGCGCTGCGAAACCGCTCGGTGATGGCAGCGTTCCTCTGCGCGTCGTTCCCCACGGCGTAGACGACCTCCAGCGGAGCGGAAAGGCGCGGCAATTGCGGTTCCAGGTCGATATTGGCGAGGTCGCGCAGCGCGTTGGCGATCACGTCGGGATCGCTGCCCTGTGCGCCGGGCGTGCGCGCGACCATCTGCGCCAGGTAGCGCCGCCCCGCCGCCGTCCCGGTCAGATAACCGCTCAGCTGATCCGCCAGAAAGCCGAGGCCGCTCGCCGTCCCGCCGACCATCGCCGCGCCGGCGGGCAGCATGTCGACCACCATCACCCGCCGGGCGACCCCCTTCAGCCCCAGCATCATCGCCAGCGTCCCGCCCATCGAATGACCGACCACGGCCGGCCGCTTCAGCCCTGCGGCAGCGATGTAGCGGGCGATTTCGTCCGCCACCGGCTGCACGACGGGGCCGTTTGCATTACCGTCGGCCGGCAAGCCCGCGAAGCCACGAACCTGCACCAGATGAAATCGATATCGGCCGAGCGCGCCGACCACGCCGTTCCAGACGGCAGGACCGCTTGACAGGCCGGGGATCAGCAGCACGTCCGGCCCGTTGCCGCGCACGGTCAAGGCAATGCGGCGCGACGCGAACGGCGCCGCCCAGCCCGGACGTGCCCATGCCAACCCGCCCGCCGCCGCCGCGCCGACCAGCAGCGTCCGCCTGTCCATCCTCTGCTCCATGCCGCCGCTATTGCCCGTCCGCCGCTGAACCGCAACTGAGCAATATCGATATGGATCAAGCGGTTGCACCCTTGCCCTTCCCTCCATCGTATTTCAGGAATCATTCGTCGCAGGGCCCTTGCCGTCTCGGCTCCCAAGCGCGCCATATGGCGGCAGAGAGTGCCGGGGTTATCAATGACATCGAATGGCAATCGGGGCGACACAGTGCGCCTCGCCCTGTTGATCGCAGCCTTGTCCGCCTGCGTCAGCGCGCCGGAACGGCCGGGCGCGCAGGCGGCAGCGGCAGTGCCTCAGAAAAAGCCGCAGCCTACGACCAACACGTGGCCGATCCGCCCCGTCGCCAATCCGCCCGAAACCTATCGCGACATCGACCAGAGGGAAGCGCCGCCCCCCGCGCTTGTCGAGGTGGTGCGCAATCTTGGCCAGAGCTTCAGCGGGAAGGTCGGGATCGCGGTCCGCCGCATCGGTGCGGACTGGACGGTGGCGTGGAACGGCAATGCCCTCTTCCCGCAGCAAAGCGTCTCGAAGCTGTGGGTCTCCATGACCTTCCTCGACGCGGTGGATCGCGGCAAGCTGCGCATCACCGACACGGCGACGATCACGAAGAACGACCTGACCCTGTTCCATCAGCCCAGCGCCATGATGCTGAAGGACGGGATGTGGACGACCAGCTATTCCGACCTGATGCGCCGCGCCTTGACGCAGAGCGACAATACCGCCAACGACACGCTGCTGCGCGCCGTGGGCGGGCCGGAAGCGGTGCGTAGTTATCTCGCGCGCAAGATGATCCGCGACATCCGCTTCGGTCCCGGCGAACGCTTGCTGCAATCGGCGACGGCGGGACTCGACTGGCGTCAGGATTATTCCGTCGGCCGCAATTTCTACGCCGCCCGCGCCCGGCTGCCGATGGCGGTCCGGGTCCGGGCGCTCGACAATTATCTGGCCAACCCGCCGGATGGCGCCGCCCCCTCATCCATCGTCCACGCGCTCGCCAAGCTGAAGCAGAACCAGATGCTCTCGCCCGCCTCCTCGCGGCTGCTCATGTCGATCATGTCGGAAGCCAAGACCGGGCCCCGGCGCATCAAGGGCGGCGTCCCTCCCGGCTGGTCCTATCTCCACAAGACCGGCACCGGGCAGGACCTGCCGCCGCGCTCGACCGGCTATAACGACATCGGCATCATGACCGCGCCTGACGGCACCAGCTATGCGGTGGCAGTCATGATTGGCTCCACCACTCGCCCCATCCCCGAGCGTATGGAATTGATGCAGGCAGTGTCGCGGGCCATCGCCGCCAACCATGAAAAGCGCTGATCGACGGGATCAGAAGCGGCGCGTGACGCCGACATAAAGCTCCCGGTCGGGCGAGTCCGCGTTGAGGCCCAGGTTGACGCCGGCGTCGAATTGCAGGTCGTCGCCCGGCTGCCATGCCAGCGACAACCCGGCCAGCGCCTGCGTGCTGTGATCTGATGGGTCACGGTCGCGCATCAACGACGTCTCGATGCTCGCCGAAACCGCATCGCTGATGTCGAAGCCGAGGCCCATAACGCTGCCATAGGCGAGATGGCGACCGTCGCCATCTTCATCCACGGCGGCATCGACCTCGGGCGTCAGTTGCAGAGCGACGCCCTTGGTCAGCTCGTAGCTGACGGGAAGGAGGAGTCCCGCGCCCCAGTCTCCCACGCCGATCGCGGAGCCTCCGGTCGGCAAGGTGGCGTAGGGCAGGACGGCGATGGAGAAGCCCGATCCATCCGGGTTGTGCAGATTCTGGAGCAGGCCGATCCGCACATCGCCCACCCCCGCGCTCCGATCGACAAGGCCGGTGACACGATCCCGCGCCCGCTCATGACCATAGGCGGTCCAGCCGATCTGCGCCTCCAGGCTCTCGGTCAGGCCAAAGCGGAGGAGAAGGTCGCCGGTTTCAACTCTATCGGTGCGGCTCAGCGCATCCTTGTCGTGGGTCCAATCAGCGAGGCCCAGCTCCGCCACGACGCGCCCCGGCTCCACGGTACAGGGCGGCGTGCCAAGGCCCGGTCGATCCGTGCACAAGTCCCGCGCATCCTGCGCATGTGCGAGCACGGGACAGGCGGCCAGCGCGGCTGCGGCAAGGATCCACCGGAAATTCATGACGCCCCTCTCACCCGAATATAGCAACAAGGCAGAAATAATTCTGCACCATCCTTGTTCCCTTCAGAAGGCGGCAGCACTGGAGGGGGCGACGGTTAGCGGCTATCTCCCTCGCCATGACCCAGAATCATCTCTACCTCGTCGACGGCTCGGGCTACATCTTCCGCGCCTATCACCAGTTGCCGCCGCTCACCAACCGGCACGGCCAGCCCGTCGGCGCGGTCTATGGCTATACGACGATGCTCTGGAAGCTGGCGGAGGAGTTGGGCCGCGCGGAAGGGCCGACCCATATGGCGGTGGTGCTGGACAAGGGGTCGCACACCTTCCGCAACGACATGTACGACCAGTATAAGGCACACCGTCCGCCGCCGCCCGAAGACCTCGTCCCCCAGTTCCCGATGATCCGCGACGCCACCCGCGCCTTCTCCCTCCCCTGTATCGAGGAGGCGGGCTATGAAGCGGACGACATCATCGCCAGCTATACGAAGGCGGCGGTGGCGCAGGGCTGGCACGTCACCATCGTCAGCTCCGACAAGGACTTGATGCAGCTGATCCAGCCCGGCGTCGACATGTACGACACGATGAAGAATGAGCGGCGCGGCGCCGACTATGTCATCGGCAAGTTCGGCGTCGGACCGGAACTGCTGGGCGACGTTCTGGCGCTGATGGGCGACAGCGTGGATAATGTGCCCGGCATCCCCGGCATCGGACCCAAGACGGCGGCGAAGCTCATCACCGAATATGGCGGGCTGGAAGCGGCGCTGGAAGCCGCGCCGCTGATGAAGAAATCGAAGATGCAGGAAAACCTGATCGCGCACGCCGACATGGCGCGCCTGTCGCGCCGGCTGGTCGCGCTGCACGAAACGATGGACCTGCCCGAACCGCTTGAGGAGCTGACGCTCAAGGGCATCCCCAAGGAACCGTTGCAGGCGTTCCTTGAGCATCATGGCTTCAAGACGCTGCTGGGGCGGCTCGGCGCACCGGCGGCTGCGGTGGCAGTCGCGGCTGCCGCTGCGGCGGTGACGGACGAAGCCGCCCCGCCCCCGCCCGCCTTCGCCGACGAACCCGCCATCGACCGCAGCCTCTATGAAACCGTGGTGACGGAGGAGGCGCTCAACCGATGGATCGCGGCGGCGCAGGCGGAGGGCGTGGTCGCGGTCGACACCGAAACCGACATGCTCGATTGCGTATCCTGCGGCCTTGTGGGGGTGAGCCTCGCCACCGGGCCGAACGCCGCCTGCTACATTCCGGTCGGCCATGGTGGCACCGACATGTTCGCCGAGCGCCCTCAGCAACTCGACAAGACCTTGGTCCTGTCGAAACTCAAGCCGCTGCTGGAGGACGACGCCGTCCTCAAGGTCGGGCAAAATCTCAAATATGACCTCACTGTCCTGCGCCGACACGGGATCGAAGTCGCGCCCTATGACGACACCATCGTCATGAGCTTCGACCTCGACGCAGGCCAGTCCCTCGCCGGCCACGGCATGGACGAGGCGGCGCGGGTACACCTCAATCACACCTGCATCAGCTTCAAGGATGTGGTCGGCTCCGGCAAGAACCAGATAACCTTCGGCGAAGTCCCCCTCGACCGCGCGACCGAATATGCCGCCGAGGATGCGGACGTCACCCTGCGCCTGTGGAAGCGCTTCAAGGCCCGCGTCGCCAATGAAGGCGCGAGCCGCGTCTATGAACTGGTCGACCGGCCGCTCGTCGGCGTGATCGCGGGCATGGAATATGCCGGGATCAAGGTGGACCGCGAGGCACTTTCTCGCCTGTCTGCCGAATTCACCGCAGGCATCGCCGCGCTGGAGACGGAAATCCACGAGATCGCGGGCCAGCCCTTCGCCATCGGATCGACCCAGCAGCTGGGCGCGATCCTGTTCGACAAGATGGGATACAAGGGCGGCAAGAAGGGCAAGTCCGGGGCCTACTCCACAGATGTCACCATCCTCGAACAGTTGAAGGCACAGGGCGCGCCCATCGCTGCCAAGGTACTGGAATGGCGGCAGCTATCCAAGCTCAAATCAACCTACACCGACGCGCTTCAGGCGCAGATCAACAAGGATACGGGCCGCGTCCACACCAGCTATTCGCTGACCGGCGCGCAGACCGGCCGCCTCTCCTCGACCGATCCCAACCTTCAGAATATCCCGATCCGCACCGAAGTCGGCCGCCAGATCCGTCACGCCTTCGTCGCCGAACCGGGCAATGTCATCCTCGCGGCGGACTATAGCCAGATCGAACTGCGGCTCGCCGCCCACATGGCCGACGTGCCCGCGCTGCGCGACGCCTTCGCGGCCGGAGAGGACATCCACGCCGCCACCGCCGAGCAATTGTTCGGAGAGGTCAACCGCGACACGCGCGGGCGGGCGAAGACGATCAACTTCGCGATCCTCTACGGCATTTCGCGCTGGGGCCTCGCCGGCCGGCTAGAGATCAGCGCGGACGAGGCGCAGGACATGATCAGCCGCTATTATGAGCGCTTTCCGGGCATCAGCGTCTATATCAACGAGACGATCGAGAAGGCGCGCAGGCTCGGCTACACCGAAACCCTGTTCGGACGAAAGACATGGTTCCCGCGCATCTCCGCCCCGATCCAGCATGAGCGGCAGGGTGCCGAGCGCGCCGCTATCAACGCCCCGATCCAGGGCACCAGCGCCGACATCATCAAGCGCGCCATGGCACGGATGGCACCGGCTCTGGAGGCATCGGGACTGCCCAACGTGAAGATGCTGCTTCAGGTTCACGACGAACTGGTCTTCGAGCTGCCGGAAGGGGATGTCGAAGCCGCCAGCACGGTCATCCGCCGCGTCATGGAAAGCGCCGCCGAACCGATCGTGAAACTGAGCGTCCCGCTCAGCGTGGAAATCGGCACCGGCCCAAGCTGGGGCGCGGCGCATTGATGCGAAGGCCGGCCCTCACCGGACCGGCCCCCATCAATCGAACAACTCTTCCAGAAAGCTCTTCTTCCGCTTCTTCTGGAAGCTGACGCCATGGTCGTAATGCCCCCGGTCCGGGCGATAGCTCGCCACCCCACCCTGCGGCGCGGAGGCGATCCCCCCGGCCGACCGCTCGATGATCTTGTCGAGTTCACCCCGGTCGAGCCATACACCACGACATTGGGGACAATAGTCGATCTCGACGCCCTGCCGGTCCGTCATGGCGAGGCCGACATGACAGACCGGGCAGAGCATGGCCGAAACGGCGGCGGCGTCTCGCATCACTCGCGCTCGCCGGTCAGGCTGAGCAGCGCCTGAAAGAGGTTGACGAAGTTCAGGTACAGCGACAGCGCGCCCATCACCTGCATCTTTTCCGCCACTTCCTGTCCCGCATAGTGGAAATAATCCGACTTGATGCGCTGCACGTCCCAGGCCGTGAGGCCTGTGAAGATCACCACGGCTAGGATCGACACGACCATCTGCAGGGCGGAAGAGCCGATGAAGATGTTGATGAGGCTGGCGACCAGGATGCCGATCAGGCCCATGATGAGGAAGCTGCCGACCTTGGTCAGGTCGCGCTTCGTCGTGTAACCCCACAGCGCCATGGCCAGGAACATGACCGCGGCCGAGAAGAAGGCCTGCGCGATGCTGGCCTGCGTGAAGACCAGGAAGATGCTGGCCATCGACACGCCCATCACCGCCGAGAAGGCCCAGAAGGCCATGCGGGCGCCAGCCGTCGTCATCCGGTCGATGCGAAAGCTGAAGAAGAAGACGAACGCCAGCGGCGCGAAGATCGCGACCCATTTGAGCGGCGTGCCGAAGATGGCCGCCGCGAGCGCGGGCGTGTTGGCGATGGCGAAGGCGACGAGGCCGGTAATCACCAGCCCGATGCCCATGTTGCGGAAAACGCCCAGCATATGCGCGCGCAGCCCGGCATCGGTATCCACCGACCGGCTGGCGCCATAGCCCGGCATGCGTACGGGATTATTCACTTCTGCTCACTCCATCCAAAAGTTGGTTCGAGTGGCCCGGTGCGGTCTCCTGCGACGCTGGAGAGGGGGCTTGAGCGTCACACAACCTGCACCGAGCGCACTCGATGCGGTCCGACATCGCGACAGGATCAAAGGGGGCATGTCCTGTCGCCAGAGGGGCCCGGCCCGCATGCGCAATCTGGGGTGGGGAACGCATGGGCGCAAGGGATCGCCGCGCTGGCAACATTTTATTACAAAGCCAGTCGCGCGCCGCCAAGGATTGACCCTTGCCCCGTCTCGCGACATGGCTTTTGCCATCATGTCCGATGACCAACATATCCCCGCTCCGCTGCGCCTGTTCAACAGCGTCACCCGCACGACCGAGGCCTTCGCTCCGATCGAGGACAATCATGCGCGCGTCTATAGCTGCGGCCCGACCGTCTACAACTACGCCCACATCGGCAATCTGCGCGCCTATGTCTTCACCGACACGCTGCGCCGGACTCTGCTGTGGAAAGGCCTCGCCGTCACCCACATCATCAACATCACCGATGTCGGCCATCTGACGAGTGACGCCGACGCGGGCGACGACAAGATGGAGGCGGCGGCGCGGGCGAGCGCGAAGAGCATCTGGGACATCGCGGCGCATTATACGCAGGCGTTCAAGCAGAATATCGCGGACCTCAACATCCTGTCGCCCAGCGAATGGACGGTCGCTACCGACTATGTGCCGCAGATGATCGAATTTGCGGAAAAAATTGCGCCGACGCACTGCTATGAGCTGGACAGCGGCCTCTATTTCGACAGTTCGACCGTGCCCGATTATGGCGCGCTGGCGGGCGGGCGCGACGATGCGGCCCACGCCCGGATCGACCCGGTGGCGGGCAAGCGAAACCCCAGCGACTTCGCCATCTGGCGCAAGTCACCGTCCGGCGAGCAGCGCCAGATGGAATGGGACAGCCCCTGGGGGCGCGGCGCGCCGGGCTGGCACCTCGAATGCTCGGTCATGAGCCAGGCCCGCCTCGGCCAGCCGTTCGACATCCACACCGGCGGCATCGACCATCGCGAAATCCATCACCCCAACGAGATCGCCCAGAACCAGGCGTTCCACGCCTGCTGCGGGACGGAGATCGGCGCTGCGGAGGCGGGCTTCACCGGCGCGCGCTGGTGGATGCATAACAACTTCCTTGTGGATCGGCAGGGCAAGATGTCGAAGTCGAAGGGCGGCTTCACCACGCTCTTCACCCTGATCGACGCGGGCGTGCATCCGCTGGCCTACCGCCTGCTGTGCCTCGGCGCCCATTATCGCAGCGAACTGGAATTCAGCGCGGACAATCTCGCGGCCGCGCTGACGCGATTGAAGCGCCTCGTCATGGCGGTCGAGGGTCTGAAGGCCCGCGCCGAGGGCGTGACATGGCAATCGCCTCGCCTTGATTATCTGCGCGCCAACCTGCACCCGAAACTCGCGCCGCTGCTGGAACAATTCGACGCCGCCATCAGCGACGACCTCATGACGCCACGCGCTCTTCCCTTGCTGGAAGAGGCCGTCGCCATGAAGAAAGTGCCGGTGGACGAGAAACTCTGCCTGATCGCTGCCTTCGATCAGGCGCTCGGCCTCAACCTGCTGACGCTCACCCGCGCCGACCTGCGCCTGACGCCCAGGGACGCGCAGATCACCCCGGAGGAGATCGAGGCCGAACTGCAACGCCGCACCGCCGCCCGCACCGAAAAGGATTTCGCTTTGTCGGACGAGATCCGCGACGCGCTCATCGCGCGCGGGGTCGAAGTGATGGATGGCGACCCGCTGCGCTGGGACTGGCGGCTGACACTGTAAGAAGCGGTCAGACCTCTTCCAGCGCGGCGGTCGCTTCCATCCACGCTTCTTCGGCGGCCTCCAGCTTCTTTTCGACTTCGGCGCGCTTCACCATGAGCTGGCTCGTCGTCATCTTCGCCTCCGCGCCGGTCGCCGCCTTGGGATCGAACAGCGCCTGGTCGATGCGGCTGCGCTCGGCGGTGAGCGCGGCCATTTCCTTCTCCGCCTTGCCCAGCGCATTCTTCGCCGCCTTCTGCCGCTCCCGCCATTGTGCGGCGTTGCGCTTTTCGGCCTTGCGATCGACCTTCGGGGCATCGCCCCCCGTCGCATTGCCGTCCGCCTTGCGCAGGATGATGTCGGTGTAGTCGTCCAGGCTGCCGTCGAAGGGCTGCGCCGTGCCATTATCCACCAGCACCAGCCGGTCAGCGACCAGTTCGATCATATGGCGGTCGTGCGACACGATCACCACCGCGCCGCTATAGTCGTTCAGCGCCTGCACCAGCGCTTCGCGGCTGTCGACATCAAGGTGGTTGGTCGGCTCGTCGAGGATCAGCAGATGCGGCGCGTCGCGGGTGATGAGCGCCAGCGCCAACCGCGCCCGCTCGCCGCCCGACATGCTGCCGACCTTCTGCGTCGCCCGTTCGCCGGAAAAGCCGAAACGTCCCAGTTGCGCCCGTACCGCGCCGGGCGTCGCGCCCTTCATGACGCGAGTCATATGCTCCAGCGGCGTGTCGGTGACGTCCAGTTCCTCCACCTGATATTGGGTGAAATAGCCGACATTCATCTTGGCCGAGCTGTTCATCTGCCCTTCCATGGGCTTCAGCTGCGCGGCGATCAGACGGGCGAGCGTCGTCTTGCCGTTGCCGTTGCGCCCCAGCAGCGCCAGCCGGTCGTCCGGGTCGATGCGCAGGTTGACGCGGCGCAGGATCGGGGTTTCGTCATACCCCACCGCCGCCATGTCCATGGTGATGAGCGGGGGCCGCAGTTCCGGCGGGCTAGGGAAGCCGAAATGCAGCGTCGGGTCTTCGATCGCAGCGGCGATGGGCTGCATCTTCGCCAGCGCCTTGGCGCGCGACTGCGCCTGCTTGGCGGTCGAAGCGCGGGCGGAGTTGCGGGCGACATAGTCCTGCAACTTCTCGCGCTCGGCCTGCTGCTTTGCGCGCGCCGCCTCCTGCTGCGCCAGCCGCTCGGCCCGCTGCCGCTCGAAAGCGTCATAGCCGCCGGGATAGAGCGTCACCTTCCCGCCTTCCAGATGCAGGATATAGTCGACCACATTGTTGAGCAGGTCGCGCTCATGGCTGATGACGACCACGGTGCCGCGATAGGCTTTCAGGAAATTCTCTAGCCACAGCGTCGCTTCGAGGTCGAGGTGGTTCGACGGTTCGTCGAGCAGCAGCAGGTCGGGATTGGAAAAGAGCAGCGCGGCCAGCGCCACGCGCATCTTCCAACCGCCCGAATAGCTGTCGAGCGGGCGGCCCTGCATCTCCTCGTCGAAACCCAGGCCGACCAGAATGCGCGCGGCCCGCGCCGGGGCGGTATAGGCGTCGATCGCGGTCAGCCGCTCGTAGATATGGCCGAGCCTGTCGGGGTCTTCGGTCGTCTCACTCTCCGCCATCAGCGCCGCGCGCTCCTTGTCGGCGGCAAGGACGGTGTCGAACGGCGTCGCGCTGCCCGAAGGCGCTTCCTGCGCGATATAGCCCAGGCGCGTGTCGCGCGGCATGTCGCAACTGCCTTCGTCCGGGTCGAGCTGCCCGATCATCACCTTCATCAGCGTGGATTTGCCCGCGCCGTTGCGGCCGATAAGGCCGACGCGGCTGCGCGGCGGGAGCGAGGCGGTCGCGCGGTCGAGGATGGTGCGGCCGCCCAGGCGCACGGTGATGGCGTTCAGGTTGAGCATGGCCGGCCCTCTAGCAGAGGGCAGAGGCGACCGCAAAGGCGCGAAGGTGCGCCCCTTTAAGAAACAGCCATGACGGCGAAGTCACTCCGTTACGCTCAATACCGTCACGGACTTGGGCGGCAACGTCACTTGCAGCCGGCCGCCGTTCACCTTGGCGGAAATCGGTTGCGGTACGACGGTATCGGGCTTGTCGTAGCTGTTGATCGCATCGACACGCGACGCGGTCAGCACGGAACCGGACGCCTTGCGCGCGCGCATGCCCGTTACCGCCGCATCGATGTCCGCCGTCTTGTTCGGATCGACATTGGTCAGCGCGATCCACAGCTTCCCGTCAGTCCCCCGCGCCGCGATCGCATCGACACGCGGCACGCTGACGTCGCCGAACGTATATGTGCCAGCCTGGAAACTGATCGGCAGCCGCGTGGCATTCTGAAACGGCACATACATTTTAAACAAGTGATAGGTGGGCGTCAGCACCATCTTCGGACCGTCGGTCAGGATCATGGCCTGAAGCACGTTCACCATCTGCGCGATCGCCGTCATGCGCACCCGATCGGCATGGCGCGTGAACATATTGAGGTTGATCGAGGCGATGATCGCGTCGCGGATCGAATTTTGCTGATGCAGGAAGCCATCCTTGCTGCCGGGCAGCTTGGCGAGCCATACGCCCCATTCGTCGATGACGAGCGGCACTTTCTTGTCGGGATCATATTTGTCCATGACGGCCGAATGGACCCGGATCATATCCTCCATCTTCAGCGTGTCCTTGATGAGCATGGCATATTCCCGCTCGCCAAAGTCAATGCTGGAAAAGGGCGGCGGCCAGCTGATCCAGGTATAATTGTGCATCGACAGCCCTTCGACGCTCCAGCTCCAGTCGTGGCTCTTCCACGCCTTCATCACCGCCTCGGTATAGGCCGTGTCCAGTCCGCCGGGACCGACGGCGATCCGCTGCATGGGATCGGACCCCTTGACCGAACCGCCTGCGGGATTGTCGGTGCCCTGCTGTTCGAGATTGAGATTGCGGGTGAAGCGGGCATAGCGCTTCATCTCATCGACATAATAGTCGGGGGTGTAAGCGCCACCGCAGCTCCAGCTTTCGTTGCCGATGCCCAGAAACTTGACCCGGTAAGGCTTGGGATGTCCGTTGGCGGCGCGTTCCGCCCCTGCCGTCGTTCCGGGGTCAGCGGTCATATAGCCCAGCCAGTCGGCGGCTTCCTTGACGCTGCCCGACCCCATGTTGACGGAAATATAGGCTTCGGACCCGATCTGGTCGATGAAGTCGAAAAATTCGTCGGTGCCGAAGTCATTCTTCTCGAGCGCGTTGCCCCAGCTACCGTTCACGGTCACCGCGCGCTTGGCCCGTGGCCCGACACCGTCGCGCCAGTGATATTCGTCCGCGAAGCACCCACCGGGCCAGCGAACGCTAGGCACCTTCAATGCTCTCAACGCCTGAACCACGTCGCTGCGAATGCCGCGCACATTGGGTATGGGCGAATCCTCGCCCACCCAAACGCCGCCATAGATGCCGGTTCCGAGGTTTTCGGCGAACTGGCCGAAGATGTTGCGATCGATCCGGGGACCAGTCCCATCCGCCGTCACAGTCATCTCGACACGCGCGGGTTGGGCCAGGACGGACATGGGAGCCGCGGCAAGGGCCATCGCCAGTGCAAATTTGATGGTCATGCCGTAATCCTCCCTACCAGCCCGCGATCTGCGGATCGCCAACGTTGATAAGGGTTTACTCCGACTATTTCTACCCTGCTTTGTGCGTCGTCGGGAAGTTCAGCTGTTATTCCCACCCGCGCGCTTTGGCGGCCTCTTCCTGCTGAGGCGGTAGCGCGCCATCGGGTGCCATCGCCTGTGCAGCGGCCATGATCTCACCCATGGCGCTTCCTGCCTGGCGATATTGCGTGTCGCCCGCACGGCCGCCCGACTGAAGCCGGTCGATGACCCATAGCTGGTCGTCGCGGCAGGCGATGCCCGCCGTCACCCCGGCATCGAACACGCGGCAATAGCGGCCCTGCGCATTGCGGAAGGACAGCGGAATCCGGATCGGCTGCGCCTGCGCCGCCGCCAGCTGGCTCGTCAACGCCTTGTCCAGCGCGCCTTGCGCGACGATCCGCCCGCCTTCATTGCCGATCGGCCCGCTGTCCCGCACCTGTGTGCCGACGACCAGACCCAGCGCCAGGGACGCCGCGATCGCTCCGCTCATGATCCAGCGCGACCCGCGCGCTTTCCGCACGGCGGCAAGATCGATCACCTCCGTCGGCGGACGCACCGCGTTGCGCAGCCTGTCCGGGACCGGCATGTCCGCTATGGGCGCGAAATGGGCGCGCAACCGTTCCTTCAGCGCCTTGTGCGCCGCAACCTCGTCCGCCAGCGTCGGATCGGCGGCGATCGCAGCCTCGACCCGCAGCCGCTCTGCCGCGTCCAACTGCCCCTCCGCGTAAGCGGCAAGGGTTTCCCGGTCGATGCTCATCACACGCCCTCCAACAGTTTCTGCAGGGCATCGCGGCCACGCACGAAGCGCGAGCTGAGCGTGCCGACGGGGCAGCCGATGATGGCGGCGGCCTCCTGATAGCCATAGCCTTCCACCATAACCAGCAGCACCGCCTCGCGCTGTTCGTCCGGCAGCCTTGCCATCGCGCGGTCCACGAAACCGAGTTCCACCCGCGCTTCCTGATCCCCGCCTGTGCCTTCGCTCAGCCCGGCCTCCTCCCCGACGAAGGTCTGCTGGCGGCGCTTGCTCGCGCGGATTTCGTCGATCCACAGGTTGCGCATGATCCGGTATATCCAGCTATCCAGCCGCGTTCCCTCCGCCCATTGATGCCGGGCCTTGAGCGCGCGTTCGATGGTCATCTGGCAAAGGTCGTCACCCTCTGCGAGGTTGTGCGTCAAACCTGCTGCGAACCGGCGCAGCCGGGGCAGCAATGCGACGATGCCATCCTCGAAAGACGTGCTCAGAACCCATGCCTCTCTTGTCAGGGATGCAACGGACGGTTTCACCCGTTTCATCCATTGCATAGCGAATTTTCGTGCGACAGGATGAAGAAAGATGCGGATCCGCCTTATCGCCCCCCTGCTGATGCTATCCGCCGCCGCGCCCTCGGCGGCGCAGCTTGGCATACCCAATGTAGGATCAGTCGTCGGCCAGGCGAGGGAGAGGGTGGGACGGCTCGCGCCGATTGATACCGTCGCCGCGCCGCTGCGTTCCGTCACGGACATGGCGCGCGACCGCCTTTCTCGCGTGCAAGGCTTCCTTCGTGCGAACCGGGCGGTGGCGGAACCCGACGACCGGGGCGAGCCGGCCCGGAAGGGCGTCATCCTGATGCTGGGCGGCGATGCGCAAGCGGCAGACAAGCTCCGCGCCCTTGGCTTCGCGTCGCGCCGCGCGGAAACGTTCGGCAATCTCGATCTGTCTGCCGTCGAACTGATGGTGCCCGATGGGATGCGCCTGTCCGACGCCCTGCCCCTGCTGCGCCAGCAAGTGCCGGACGCGACCTTCACCGCCGACCAGCTCCACTTCCCTGCGGGCAACGCAGCGAAGCCTCCGCCTGCCGCACAAGGCAGGGGCGCCGCGGATATCCGCACGGCGGTCGGCGTGATCGACGGCGGCGTCGGCCCGGCGGTCCCCACGAAGGCCAGCCGCGGTTTCGCCACAGGTGCTCCCACCGCCAGCAACCATGGCACGGCCATCGCGTCCCTTCTGCGCCATGCCGGTGTGCAATCCATCATATCCGCCGATGTCTACGGCCGCGATCCGGCGGGCGGCAGCGCGCTTGCCATCGTGCGCGCCCTCGACTGGATGCAGGGCCAGCGGGTGCCGGTCGTCTCGATCAGCCTGACCGGCCCCGGCAACCCGCTCCTCGCCCGCGCGGTCGCCGCCTGCGTTGCGAAGGGCATGGTGATCACAGCCGCAGTCGGCAATGACGGCCCCGGCGCGCCGCCGGTCTTCCCCGCATCCTATCCTTCCGTCCTGGCGGTGACGGGCGTGGATGGGCGCAATCGTGTGCTGATAGAGGCAGGCCGCGCCACCCATCTCGACTATGCCGCGCCCGGCGCAGACATGAAGGCGATGGATGCGCGCGGGCGCTGGGTGTCTGTGCGCGGCACCTCCTATGCCGCGCCCCTCGTCGCCGCGCGGGCCGCCGCCATGAAGGATTCAGGCCGGCCACTATCAGCGCTGGACGGCGAGGCGCGCGATCTGGGCGCGAAAGGCGCTGACCCTGCCTATGGACGCGGCCTTCTCTGCGGCGATTGCAGGCCGCGATAAAAAATTCGCCCCCTTGGATGAAACGGCGACCGGGGGCCGTTTGCAGCAAAGAGAGCACGGCACAGATCGTGCTCCCGGTAAACGGAAAGGAATAGGCCATGAACAAGATTCTCATCGTAACCGGCGCCCTGATCCTGGCTGCCACCACGCCTGCATCCGCGCAGCTGCTCGGTGGCGGTGGCGGGCTCGGCGGCGGCCTCGGCGGCGGATTGGGCGGAGGCCTTAGCGGCATCGGCGGCAGCCTGGGCAGCCCGATCGGCGGCACCATCGGCGATGTACGCGGGCGGACGGATGGCGCCGCCTCTGGGTCAGCGCGCTCGTCCGGAAGCACCCGCGTCGACCGGCGTCGCGGGTCGGTGTCGGCCGATCGCTCGGTCGATGGCAGCCTCACCGGCGCGGTCAATCAAACGCTGAACGGACCCGCCGGCGAAGCAACCGGCTCGGCTTCCGGCAACGCCTCGGGCAGCGCCAATGCCTCCGGCAACGCGCAGCTGGTCGGCACCGACGCCGTCCGTGACGCCGCGTCCTCGACCCGCTCGACCGTCGGATCGACGACCAACAGCGTCCGGTCGACGGCGGCCAACACGGTCGGCAATGCGCGCAACAGCGCCGGCACCATGGCCGGCAACGCGGCAGGCAGCGCGACTGGTTCCGCAAGTGGCAACGGCGCTGGCACCCTCAGCGCGACCGGCGATCAGCTTGCCCTCGCCAACAGCGCCGCGGCCAATGGCGCAGGGGCCTTCGCCGTGCAGCCGGGCATGGACATCCAGTCGGCCAGCGGCCAGACCATCGGCCGCGTGCGCCAGGTCGTCGCCGACAGCCAGGGCCGTGTCCAGTCGGTGGTCGCGGACGTCAAGAACCGCACCGCCACCCTGCCCGCCGCGAATTTCTCCGGTCAGGGCAGCGCCCTCGTCTCGGCCATGTCGCAAGGCGAAATCCGCAAGGTCGCGCAGCAGCAGGCAAAAGCCGAGGGCAGCGACAGCGCCGCCGCCAAGAGCAGCGGCAAGACCGACGCCCGTCAGGCTGACGCGAGCTGACAACCCATCCCGCCGGGCGCACCAGCCCGGCGGGATGACCGCTTTCACGCACCATCAGTCCCGGACGAAAGTCAATGTCGAGATGTGATAGATGGTCGCGACCTTCGCCTTCCCGAGCGACAGGTCGCCTTTCTGCTCATGCGATGCGGACAGGATGTAGCGTCCCTTTTCCTTGAGCGGCACGGCAACGCGCCCTTGCGCATCGGTCGCCATCACCTTCGACCATTTGTCCGGCGAGATGACCGTCAGCTTCGCGGCCGGCAGCGGCTTGCCGTCGCGCAGCAGGACGAAGCTGTCGGCATTGGGTGAAACCGGCACGATTTCCATCGGCAGCGCGGCCCGCGTCTCGCTCCGCCCCGCCCGCGCATAGTAGATGACGCCTTCCTTCTTGCCTTCCTCGCCCCAGGGATCGAACACGCTGTCGTCGATCAGGCGAACGTCGCCCGCAGGGACGGCGACCTCGATATAGCCGACCTTGCGGATCTGCGGCGCGTGCGCGGCGGGCACGAGGCGCGGCGCCTTCAGCTTGGCAAATTCGGGATCGCCGCCTTCTGGCATCGCTTCGGCCGGCTCGCCCAGATAGATGCGCGCGGGGCCGGATGTGTCCCGTTCGACCCAGACTTCATGGGCTTGCGCCGAGGGCGCGACGGCAAGGATGGCAAGCGCGGCAATCAGTGCTGATCTGGTCATGGTGGTTCCTCTCAAAAACGATAGCCGATGGTGCCCATGACGTTGCGGGGCGCGCCCATGAAGCAGTCGCCGCGCGCCAGGCAGGACGCATAATATCTGTTGTTGAGCAGGTTGGTCGCGTTGATGGACAAGCGCCAATTGCGCCAGTCGATCTCCGCCAGCGCATCGACCGTGGTCCGCGACGGCGTCACGATGGACCAGATGGAGCTGGTGGATATGCTCTTGCCGGTATGGACCACGCCTGCCCCGAGGCGCAGCTGGGCCTCACCCACGACGCCGAACGTCTTGGTGGTCCAGGCGGACGCGATATGGCGCGGCATATAGTCGAGGTTCGTGTTCACCTCCGACTTCAGCTTGTTGTACCCATAGTTCAGCAACAGCTCGAAATTGCCCGGCAGCGTGTGGCTCGCTTCCACTTCGATGCCCTTTGTCGTCAGTTCGCCCGACTGTGTCGTCGCCCCGCTGGCGAGGTAGAGGACGCGGTTCCGCTCCTTGATGTGGAAGGCAGTGACCGTGACCAGCGTGTTCGGCTCCGGCTGCCACTTGACGCCGGCCTCGAACTGCTTGCCCGTCTGCGGCCTGTACGGATCGCCCATCGTGCCGTCGCCATTCTCGATCGATCCGGCGACCGGCAGGAAGCTCTCGGTATAGTTAAAGAAGGGCGAAATGCCCCAGCCCAGCTCCCCGATGATGCCCGCGCGGAAGGTCGTGGCATGGTCGGTGCTGCCCGCCGAGGACGTCACCCGGTCGCGGCGCACGCCAAGGACGAGGGACACGCGGTCGTAAAAGCGGATCTGATCCTGCAGATAGGCACCCAGCTGCTTCTGGCTGACATAGCTGTAAGGCCCGGCGGGATAGTAAGTCCGCAGCGCATCCCGATCGATATCGTAGAGGTCGATGGTCTCATAACCGCGCGCATAACGCTTGCCGACCTTGTTCCAGCTATAGTCCAGCCCGACGAGCAGCCGGTGTTCGATATTGGCGCCGGTGTTGAAGGTGAACTGAAGATTGTTGTCGGTCGAAAATACGTTCATCCGCGCATCGCTGGCGTCGGCATAGAGGCCGATGGTCCGGCCGTCGGCATCGAACGGATTTTGTGGGTTCGAATAGCTGTCCGCATAATGGGTGAAATATTGCAGGTCGCTGTCGATATAGCGCGCCTTGAGGCTAAGCTTGAGGTTGTCGGAGAAGCTGTGCGTGACAGACCCGCCCCCTTGGAGCGACCGGCCATTATAGCGGTCCCATCCCGGCTTTCCGACGAACGCATATTGCCCCAGTCGGCCGGACGGGTTGGCGGTATTGGGCAGGAAGGTGCCCACGATCGGCAGGAACTGGGATGTCGATCCGGTGTCGTCCTCCTGGTACAGTCCGGTCAGCACGATGTCCGTGTCGGGCGTCGGCTGCCAGCGGATCGACGGCGCGAACATCACCCGGTCGTCGGGCACATGATCGACATAGGTGTCGGCGTCTCGAACGCGGGCGACGCCCCGGACCGCCAGCGTGTCCGTCAGCGCCACATTGACGTCGCCCAGCGCTTCCTTGCGGTCGAAGCTGCCATAGACGAGGTTGATCTCCCCGCCCGTCCTGAACTCCGGCGTCTTGGAGACGAGGTTCACCAGCCCGCCGATCGACCCCTGGCCGAACAGCACGGACGCCGGCCCCCGGACGATCTCGACACGGGAGAAATTATAAGGGTCGGACGTGATGCTGGCGTAATAGCTGAAGATGTCGCGCATGCCGTCCCGGAACTGAAGTGCGTCGATCCCGCGCACATTGAAGCCGTCGACACGCGTGTCGCGGCCATAGGGGTTCGCCAGCACGCCAGCCGCATATTTGACCGTGTCGCTGATGCTGATCGCCCCCTGCGACAGATACTGGTCGGCGGTGATGACCTTGATCGGCTGGGGCAACTGGATGAGCGGCGTGTCCGTCTTGGTGCCCGTGCTGGCGGCGGTGACGATGATGGTGCCTTCGGCATCGCCTGGCACGTCTGCCGCCCCCGGCGCGTAGTCCTGCGCCTGCGCCACAGGCCCACACAGCGCGAACAGAGCTGCGCCACACAGCGTCACGGATTTTACTGTCATAAAGGCCCCTCATGCCGAATCAATGCGGCGGGCCTACATGATAATGATATCTATTCGCAATAGCTCACATGTTGCTCTATTATGTTGTGATTATCACGCTTTCCTCAACCGCTCAGCCCAGCCCCTGCGCCTTCGCCCAGGTGACGAACATTTCCTTCCACTGCCGCGCGGGCTCTCCCGCAGCGCCCGGATGACCGAACCCATGGCCGCCCACGGTGAACAGGTGCGTCTCCACCTTCACCCCTGCGGCCTTCAGCGCCGCCCGCATCTCCACGCTGTTTTCGACCGACACGACCGTGTCATCCTCCGCATGGGCTAGGAAGCAGGGCGGCGTGGTGGCGGTCACGTTCAGGGCCGGGCTATGGGCACGCTGCAGGTCGACCGAAGGATTCGCGCCCAGCAGCATGTCGCGGGAGCCGCCATGCGCCAGCGGCAGGCTCATCGACTGCACGGCATAGATGGGCGCTGCAATCACCGGCCTCGCGCTCAGGCGGTCTGCCGCGTCCACCGGCTTGTAAACCGTCGCGTCATGGCGGGTGGCGAGATCCCCACACACATGCCCTCCCGCGGAAAAGCCGAGCGCGCCGACCTTCTCCGGATCGAACCCGTAACGCGCCGCGCGCGATCGGATGATCCGCATCGCGCGCTGCGCATCGGCAAGCGGCACGTCGGCGCGGTCTGCCCAGCCTTCGCCGGGCAGACGATAGTAAAGCACGAACACCGTCCAGCCGCGCTCGGCAAGCCAGGGACCGACCTGATAGCCTTCCGCATCGACGACGATCACGGAGAAGCCGCCGCCCGGCGTCACCAGCAAGGCCGCGCCATTGGGCTTGGCGGGCCGAAAGACCTTCATGCGCGGGCGGGCGATGCCCTTGACCAGCCGGCTATGACGCTGGTCGTCCCCCATTTCGATGACCTGCTCCGTCGGCAGCACCGACGGCGCGCCGGGCGGGACGCCGGGCCACAGGTCGATTTCCTCGGCGGGAAAGGCGGGCCAGACGCCCGGCCGCTGCGCCGCCTGCGCGGAAGCGCCCAGCAGTCCGGTGACGATCCCGGCGAACAGCGTATCGCGGCGGCTCAACATGGTCTTCCCTCTCCTTTAAACAGCCACTTCTCTCCGCCGATCAAGGCCATGTCAAATCCTATAGGATCGGTGGCGCGGGCTTGAACGATCGCGACCGTGCAGCCGATCGATCGCTGATGCGTTGCCTCTCCTTCATTGGAAGCAAGGGAAGAGGAAGCGCGCGAATGACGATCCGCTGGCCCAGTCAACTGATTATCGTCCGCCACGGCCAGAGCGCGGGCAATGTGGCGCGCGACCTGGCGCATGAGGCGGAAGAGGAGCGGATCATCCTCTCCACCCGCGACGCGGATGTCCCGCTCAGCGATCTGGGACGCGATCAGGCCGCATCGCTCGGACGCTGGTTCGCCCGCCGGCCGCCGGAGGATCGCCCGGAAATTCTCCTCTCCTCGCCTTATCTGCGCGCATGCCAGACCGCCACCATCTTCCGCGATCAGGGCGGCGCGCCGACGCAGGAGCCGATCTGCTTCGATGAACGGCTGCGCGAAAAGGAATTCGGCATATTGGACGGACTGACCACGCACGGCATTCACAGCGTCTACCCGCAACAAGCGGATTTCCGCCAGCTGCTCGGCAAATTCTACCACCGGCCGCCTGGCGGCGAGAGCTGGTGCGACGTCATCCTGCGGCTGCGATCGGTGATGGACACCATATCCCTGCACTATGCGGGACGGCGCGTGATGATCTTCAGTCATCAGGTGGTGGTGCTCTGCCTGCGCTACATCCTCGAATCGCTGACGGAAAAGGACATTCTTGCGATCGACGCGGCAGGTGACGTCGCCAACTGCGCCATCACCGAATATCGGCTCGACCCGGCCGGTCGCGGCGACGGCAAGCTGGTGCTGGCCCGCTATAATGTCACCGCGCCGATGGAGGAGGAGGACACGCGCGTCACCCAGGCGCCGGACAGGATCGCGGGTGCCCGCGGATGACCTTTCCTCTGATCGACCGGGACTGGCTCCAAGACCACCCCCTGCCGCCGATGGAGGAAGGGTGCGACAAAAACGGCCGAGGCCGGGCGCTGGTGGTCGGGGGTGCCGCCTTCGTGCCCGGCGCGCTGCTGCTGACGGGCGAAGCGGTCCTGCGCGCCGGCGCGGGCAAGGTGCAGCTCGCAACCGTCGAGAGGGTGGCGAGCCTGATCGGCGTCCGTATGCCCGAAGCGTCCGTCCTTTCCCTGCCCTCCGACGCAGACGGTGAAATCGCGGCGGACGCGGCGACCTTGCTCAAGGAACCGATCGACCGCTGCGACGCGTTGGTGCTTGGACCCGGGATGAGCGCGACCGATCAGACTGAAACGCTGGTTCGGGCTCTCCTTGCCGCGCCGCGAGACGACCTTTCCATCCTCCTGGACGCTGCCGCCCTGACATCGGCCCGCGGCGATGCGGATGCCGTTCGCGCGCATGGAGGCCGCATCGTCATGACCCCGCATCCCGGCGAGATGGCAACGCTGGCGGACATCGACATAGCCGAGGTCCACGAGGATCCGGCCGGAACGGCGATCAGGATGGCGCGCCGGTTCGGGTCCATCATCCTGCTAAAGGGCGAGGAGAGTTTCGTCGCCGCCCCCTCCGGCGACATTCTCCACTTCAAGGGCGGCGGCGTGGGCCTCGCCACGGCGGGATCAGGCGATGTCCTCGCCGGGATCATCGGCGGCCTGCTCGCGCGCGGGGCAGAACCTGTGACGGCGACCGCCTGGGGCTGTTGGCTCCATGGGCAGGCCGGGCAGCTCCTGTCGGAAAGCATCGGGCGGGTCGGCTTTCTCGCCCGTGAACTTTCCCCGCTCGTTCCGGGTCTTTTGACGGGGGTGTAGCCGAACGCACCTCCCGCAAAGAGCATCCTTTTTTCAGGCCCATGCTGGCGCGACGAGCGGGCCGGCCCCATATCATAGGCTCCATCTTTTCGCCTCCGGCTTCATGAAGAGGCGCCCCTTCAGATCAGGATAATGGCTTATGAGTGACAAGGTCGCGATATTGGGATTGGGCATCATGGGCGCAGGCATGGCGCAGCAGCTGCTGAAGGCCGGCTACGACGTCACCGTCTGGAACCGCAGCCCCGCGCGGGCAGCGCCTCTGGTCGAGGCCGGCGCGCGGCAGGCGGACAGTCCGGCCGAGGCCGCGACCGGAGCGTCCATCGTCATCGCCATGGTGTCCGACAATGACGCCTCCCGCGCAGCCTGGGTCGGCCCGCAGGGCGCGCTCGCGGCGATGCGGGCGGGCGCGGTCGCGATCGACTGCAGCACGCTCGACCCCCACTGGATCGACGCGCTTTCGGCGGACATGAAGGCAGCCGGCATCCACTTCGTCGAAGCGCCCGTCACCGGCAGCAAGGTGCAGGCCGAAAGCGGCACGCTGCGCTTCTTCGTCGGCAGCGATGAAGAGAGCCTGGCGCTCGCCCGCCCGGTTCTCGACGTCCTGGGAAGCGGTGTCATCCATCTGGGACCGGCGGGCAGCGGCGCAGTGATGAAGCTCGCCAACAATTATATGGCCGGCGTGCAGGTCGCCTCCTTTGCCGAAGCACTCGCGCTGGTGGAAGCCAAGGGCCTGGACCCCAGGCAGGTCGCGGATGTCCTGCGTAACGGCGCGCCGGGCAGCCCGATGGTCGGCTTGATGGCCGACCGGATGCTGGAGCGGAATTACGACCCCAATTTCTTCATATCGCTCATGGCGAAGGATTTGGGCTATGCGGACGCGCTACTCGACTCGGTCGGCATCAGCTCCACCCTTGCCACCGCGGCGCGCGCCCGTTTTCTCGATGCCGATGCGGCGGGCCTGGGAAACAGGGACATCTCGGCGGTGGTGGAAACGCTCCGCAAGGCCTGACGCCCTCTCCCGCGCCCTTTCATTATTTTGCGCTTAGCTGAACGTCGGGGTCATTGAAGGTTCATGCCGGGTGCCCCATATGGGTCTTGTCACTCTCCCCCCTTTGGAGTGACACCCTCCCTGAACCTGGCCCCGTCGTGAGTTTACTCCGGCGGGGTTTTCTTTGCGATGGGATGTAGGGGACGGCGCGCCACGCGGCGCCGGGCGCGTGCAGCGGAACTGTCGTCCAGCGCCCAATGCAGCAGAACGCCCATGCCGGACATGCCGGCGCGCGCGATGTGCCGGCGCGGCCCGAGGTAAAATCCGTGCATATGGGCGGCCCAGCGCGGCAATATGTCCACGGCTGCGTCGACGACGATCCGCGACAGGGGCGCGGCCAGATCGCCAGGCCGGCGGGTCAGCAGCGCATCGGCCACCTCGCGCGTCCGCAGATCATATCGCAGCTGCGGCCGCATCGATTCGAGATAGAGGCGCGCGCCGCCATGCGTAGAGGGGGCGGGCGCGGAACCGAGCCGATCCGCGATCATCGCCACCTCCGCATGGTAGCGGTCCGCCTGCGTCCGGGTCAGCAAAGGCGCGCGATAGCGGCGATACGCCTCCAGCAAGCACCAGCTTTCCGCGACATGGACCCACAGCAGCAGATCGGAATCGTCGGCACGGTAGGCGGTGCCGTCGGGCATCGTGCCGCGCACATGGGTATGCACAGCGCGCACCTTCGCCATCAGCCGCTCCGCCTCCGCCGTCCCGCCATAGGTCGTGCCGGCGATAAACTGGGCGGTGCGTCGCAACCTGCCGGTCCGGTCTTTCCGAAAATGGCTATGGTCCCACACGCCAGCGAGCGCGGCCGGGTGCAGCATCTGCAGCAGCAACGCTGCAATGCCGCCGACCATCATCGGAGCCAGATCGGCATGCACGCGCCACGCCATGGAGGAAGGACCGAACAGCCCCGGATCGCCGGCCGGCGTGTCTAGATCGACCGGCTCGTTCCCCGAGCCGAACAGATTGGCGACCTCGCGCCGGATCCGCCGCCGCAGCGCGTCGCGCATGGGATCAGGCGGGCGACGCGCCCGCTTCGTCCAGCGCGCGTTGCACCAGCGCGACCCTGCCCTCGTCATTCACATCCACGGAAAGCAGCACTGGCGAATGCAACGCTGCGTCGTCCCTTTCGCGTTCCAGCGGCACGGCCGCGTCGCCACCGCTCGCCTGCTCGCCGACGCTGTTCTCCGACCCATCGGCGGCGATGAAAATGTCCGTGCGCTCCACGCCATGCTGCTGCACCAGCAACTCCACGGCATGTTCGGCGTCTGCCCGCGTGATGAAACGCTTTTCCACGGTCTGGCTCATTTATCCTCCATCCATACAGGCTTGTGTCAGGCGGCGATGCGGCGCAGCGGCTGCGTCAGGCAGTGAATCCCGCCACCGCAGGCGGCGAACTCAGAAATGTCGATGGCTTCGACCGAGTAGCCCGCCTCGCTCAGCATGGACGCCACAACAATGTCGGACGCGCTCGTCAGGACGCGGCGGCGGCCGAGGGACAGGATGTTGCAGCCGAGCGAAGCGGCCAGCGAGGCCGGCATCGGCAGGATCGAAATGCCACGCGCCTCGACCGCGCGGACGAACCGCGGGTTCAGCAACTCGATACAGCCAATCGCCTGGTGCCGGTCCACCATGCAGAATATCGTGTCGAGGTGAAGATGATCGGCGTCGAACGGGCAGATCAGCACATCCCACCCCGCGACGCGGAACGGGGCCGCAAACGCTTCGATCCCGGCCGCCGAACTGCGCTCGCCCGACATGCCGACGATGAGCAGCCCCTCGCGCGCGATGCATATGTCGCCGCCCTCGATCGTGCCCTCCGTGATGCGCCGGACGGGCGTGCCCCACCGCGAACAGGCGCGCATCAGCGCATCGACCTCTCCCCGGCGGTGCGGCATGGCCGGGCTGAGCGCGACCATGCCCCATGGCGTCGCCACGCCCACATCCCTGGTGAAACACATGTCGGGCAGGTCGGCGGCGTGAGGCAGCATATGGCAACGCACCCCCTGCCGCTCCAGCGCCTCCACCAGCGCGCCATGCTGGCGCAGCGCCTCTTCCGTGCCCGTTACATGGCCCTGATCCAGATGGTGGCGCGTGACGGCGCAGCAGGGCACCGGCGCAAGATGATGCGGCGGGCACAGCAGGACATCGGTCAGCAGGTCGCTTTCGCCGGCCACATAGGGTGCAATGATGTCTCTGGAACTAAAAGCGGACATGCCGCCGGCGGCGGCTCCGAAATCGATTTTCATGATCATCTCCTGACCATGCAAACGACAGTTTCTGTCCCGCGTTCCCGCCGCTTATACCAGGTTAGTCAGGTCGGCGCTCTTCGGGCGACGCGGGATGATCCCCGGAAAGACGAAAGGCTGCCCCGATTTGGGACAGCCTTTCCATTGTCTAGCCGAAGCGGCAAGCTCAGACGAGCCGCGCTCCCTCAAGGGAGGCCGGGCTCACCAAATCTGCCGCATGCGGCGTGGGACAATGAGACATCAGACCACCTCCTTTCCTTGTTGACGTTGACGGGGAGATAGGAAGCAGCCGTCTCTTTTCAAGGAGATGCCGGTTGTCGCCCCGACACGGACGGCGATCGGCCGCACCGCGCGTGCGAGAGCGACGGTGCCGCCACTTTGGACCTGTTGTCGGCCGTGACCTTCAGGCAAGAGCCGCCGGCCGATCCGCCCATGCTGGGGCGTGACGCCAGTATCCGCTTGAAATGCAATCCACTATGCTTCCGTGCGCGTTGATCGGCTGGGCAGGACCGTTTAACATAGCCCCTCCATGGCCGACGCAGTTGATCCGATTTCGAGCCGCTTCCATGCCCTGGCGACGGACTTGCTGGCCACAGTGACGCTGGACACCGGCGAATGGCGCAGCGTCAACCCCGCGCTGGAACAGAGCATCGGCTGGACCGCCCATGACCTGCTCGGCAAGCCTGTCGTCGATTTCATCCATCCCTTCGACCGGCAGCAATGGCTTGCCCGGCTGCACGATCGCGGCGGCGCCCTGCAGCTGGAACAGCGCGTCCTGCGCGGCGATGGCCAATATCGCACGATCAGCTGGCAGCTCAGCCTCTTCGACGGCGATCCGCTCCTCTATTGCGTCGGGCGCGATCTTGGACAGATACGGCCTGACGATACGCCCCAGGCCTTTCTCTGGCGACTGGGCGAAGCCTTGCGCGACGTGAGCGATCCGGTCTCGGTTCAAGACACCGCCCAGCGCATGCTCGGCGAATGTCTTGGCGCATCGGGGGTGGGCTATGCCGAAGATTTCGGCGACGGCGTCCACGTCGCCGTGACACGCGACTGGACCAACGGCGTCCCCAGCATCACTGGCATCTACCGCTATTCCGACTATGGCGAGGATCTGATCGAGGCGCTCAAGACCGGCCGAACCTGCATCCGCCCGGACATTCCAGGCGACCCGCGGATGAGCGACGCGGAAAAAGCGGCGCATGCCGCGCTTGGCCTGGCAGCAACGATCAACGTGCCGCTGTCCCGCGACGGCCGGGCCGTGGCGGTCCTCACCGTGCATTATGACAGGCCGCATCAGTTCACGCCCGCCGAGATCGCCATCATAGAGGCGACCGCCGTCCGGATGCTGGTCACGGTCGAACGATGCATGCCGGACGCTGCGCTGCGCAAGAGCGAACGGAAGTATCGCGACCTCTTCAATTCGATGGATGAAGGCTATTGCATCATCCAGATGCTCTACGACGGGGAGAGAGCGGTCGACTGGCGGTTTCTCGAAGTGAATCCCGCCTTCGAAAAGCATAACGGACTGGTGGACGCGACCGGACGCACCATCCGCGAGCTTCAGCCCGCGATCGAACCCAAATGGGTGGAAATCTACGCGCGTGTCGCGGAAAGCGGCGAAAGCCTGCGCTTCGAGGAGGATTCCCAGGCGCTGGAAGGACGCACCTTCAACCTGTTCGCCTTCCGCGTCGGAGAGGCGGAAGACAAGACCGTAGCCGTGCTGTTCCAGGACATCACAGAACAGCGGCAGAATGAAAACCGGCTGCGGCAGAGCGAGGAAAGGCTTCGGGTGCTGGTGGCGGAACTGCAGCATCGGGTGCGTAACATGCTGACCATCGTCCGCTCCGTCTTCACCAGCACCGCCGAAACGCGTCGCGACCTGGATGAACTGGTGGATCATTTCCGCGGCCGGCTGGACGCGCTTGCGCGCACGCAGGTCATCGTGACCAGCAACCCTTCGCAACCGGTCGATCTTGAAAATCTGATCCGCGACGAACTCATGAGCGTGGGCGCCAATGAAGGGCCGCAGGTCCAGATCACAGGCCCTGATGTCGATCTCACCCCTAGCCTCGCGGAAACGCTGGGCCTCGCTTTCCACGAACTCATCACCAACGCGCTCAAATATGGCGCCTTGCGGTTCAACGATGCCCGCCTTGACATCCGCTGGACGATCAGGCGGAATGACGGCGGCCCTGTGTTGGAGCTTTGCTGGTCAGAAACTGGCGTGCCCACGGTGGCGACAGTTCCGACGCGGGCGGGGTTTGGCCGCGAATTGATCGAGGAAGTGCTGCCCTACCGGCTCGGCGCGCAGACCGAACTGGAATTTCGTGGCGGCGGCATCCGGTGCCTGATCCAGGTTCCGCTCGACGCCTCACCGGCCTAGCCAGACAGGACGGGGGCCAAGCCGTGGATCGCAGACATATTCTCGTCGTGGAGGACGAATATTTCATCGCGAAGGATGTCTGGCGCGCGCTCGCCGACGCGAACGCCGTGATCGTGGGTCCGACGGGCAAGGTCGTCGATGCCCTACGCCTCATCAAAAGCGAACGGATCGATGCGGCAATCTTGGACGTCAATCTCGATGGCACCACCACCTTCGACCTCGCGATGCGCCTTTCGGAACGCGGCATCCCCTACTTGTTCCTCACCGGCTATGACGGCTGGTCCCTGCCGGACGCGTTCCGCGACATCCCGCGCATCAACAAGCCCTTCTCGTCGGATCAACTGATCGCCGCCGTGGCAGCCCTATTCCGCGAGGCTGACGAGACCGATCCCGTCTGACGCAAACTTGGGTCGCAGGCGATTTTCCTAACATGGATCAGCGAGACCCCAGGATCGACCGTGGATGTCCGCGCGTTCCGCACAGGAAGCCATATCAGAACGGACCACGGACATGAACGACCGCAACGCCTTCCTTCACGGACAAAGCGCGCCGATCAGGGATGACGCGCCGCCGCCCGAACAGGGCTGGCGCGGCGAACGATCCGCCACCGACGCTGCCGAGGGAACGGACCAGAGCCGCCGCATAGCCGGCCTTTCCGCACCCGTAGAGGAAGTGTCGGGCGTGGCCTATGCGGAGGCGCAGGGCCTGCAATCCCAACCCGAAGGCGAGGCGCAGCCCGCTCCGAAGGCCTCCGACAAACCGACCGCATCATCCCCCGCCAGCCGTCCCGACGGCATCAATGACCTCAGCATGGCACCCGACAAGCCTGGTGGACAAAGCGCCGGCGGCCCCTACCCGCATGGCGAGCGGAAGGGCGACAATGATCCAACCTCGCTCATGGGCCATGGCGGGCAGAGCGAGATGAACTATCACGGCCCCGGTCATCTTGGCGACCGGACGGTGGACGACGACGCCAACCGCAACGGCGTCGCGGAAGGCGAGGACTGACGGCTCAGTCCTTCGGCGCGGCCAGCAATTCTTCCTCGCTATAGACCTTACCGTTGGCGATCACCGTCGCCACCTTGAACGTGTTGGCGATATCGGCGCGCGGATCGCCCTTCAGCAATACGATGTCGGCCAGCTTGCCCGGCTCGATCGTTCCTGCGTCCAGGTTGAGCGACCTGGCGGAATTGACCGTCGCTGTCTGCAACGCCTGGAACGGCGTGAGGCCAGCATCGACATAGGATGCGATCTCCGCATGCAGGTTGGTCGCGATGATCGTGTCCGTGCCGGCCGTGATGTTGGTTCCGGCGTCATACATCGCCTTGATCGCCTTGCGCTGCCCCTCCAGCATCGGCGTCAGCAGCGCCGCCATCGTGTCCGGCCCGCGCACCGACTCCTGCGCCCAGAGCGGGTAGAGATTGACGCGCGGATCATTCCTGTAGTCGGGATGCTTCTGCAGGTAGCCGGTCAGCGCCCCGAACATCGTCGGCGTCAATGTCCGGCCGCTCTTTCCAAACAGCTGGATCACATCGTCATAGGCACGGCCCTGCGGCCCCTGCTTGGGCGAATAGCCCCGCCGGCTGGTCGCGCCCATATGCTCGGTCGCGTCGACCCCTGTGTAGGCGGCGGGGAAGATTTCATGGCCCGTCACAGGCACGCCCATGGCATGCGCGGCCTCCACGATGCGGCGCTGCTGGATGTCGGGCATCCGCACATAGCTCTTCACAATGTCATATTTCAGCACCTTGGCGCGTTCCAGTTCGCGCTCCAGATGCGCCGGCCCCTCGACCGCCACGCCCATCTTGTAGAAGACGCGCTGCCATTCCAGCAGCGGCCCGTTGGTGTAGATGCGCGGGCCGATCCGTACCCCCGCTTCCGCCGCCTCGCGATCTTCCAGCCCGCTATAGACCTGGTTGCCCGGATCGCGGACCGTGGTGATGCCGTATGCCAGCCAGGCCCGGTGCGAATTGGCGCCGAAATCCTTCTGCGCATGGCTGTGATGTTCGATCAGGCCCGGGATCGCCGTCATCCCCGTCCCGTCCACCAGCTTCACGCCGCCGCCATGCAGCGCCGGGTCATGCGGCACGATCGACACGATGCGATTGCCTTCGATGACGATGTCCTTGTCCCGCTGCGTCTCGTCGCGCACGGAATCCACCAGCCCGCTGACATGCACCACCGTCCGGCCGCCGGGCTTGGCGAGCGTGTAGGTCAGGTCCAGCGGCACCTCCCGCGCCACGCCGGTCGCGACATCGATCGTCTTGAGCTTGTCGTTGGACTGGTAGAGGATGGTCCGGCTGTCCCCGCTCCATGTCGGGAAATGCGCCATGTCCGCGCCATAGGCGCGCGGTGCGCCGACCGGCGTCCCATCCGCCGCCACCGGCCACACCTTCAGCAGCCCTTCATAGACCGCCGCCATCTTGGTTCCGTCCGGGGACCAGGCCGGGCCGCCGCCACCCCGCGTGTCGATCCCCATGTCGGCGGTCGGCACGCGCCAGACGGGCGGACTCTTCCCGTCCGTGGGGATGACATAGACCTGGTTGGTGCCTTCGCGGAAGCTCTTGGAATAGAGTTTGGACAGCGAAATCGCGACATATTTGCCGTCCGCCGACCAGCTCGGCTCGCCCGGCTGCGGCAGCGATCCCTGCAGGCGCGTGATCTTGCCGCTCGCCACATCGACGGTGAACACGCCCGCGACGCCCCAGCGGCCGTCCACATCGATCGCCGCGATGGTCTTGCCGTCCGGCGACCACACCCCGCCCAGCGGCTGGGTCGTCATGTCGGTCAGCTTGGCGGATTTGCCGCTCTTCAGGTCGCGGATCCAAAGCTGCGGCAGCCCGCCGCCCTTGTCCGATGTATAGACCAGCTTGCTGCCGTCCGGCGACCAGCTCGGGTCCGCATCCATCGCATGATCGTTGGTCAGGTTGGTCGGCTTGCCGCCCGTCACCGGCACGACATAGAGGTCGCCCAGCGCAATGAAGGCGATGGACTGGCCATCGGGCGACAGGCGCGGCTTCAATATGCCGACCGCCTTGCGCGGCGCGGTGGAATCCCAGTCCCGCTTGGCGCGCGCATAGCTCGGCCGCGTCACCTCCAGCCGCGCGGCGAAGGGCACGGTCTTCACCGCCTTGCCCGTCCGCTGCCGGATCAGGCCGTCCGACACATAGCTGTATCGGCCCCCAGCGCCCCAGGAGACGCGGAAGGGAAAGACATTCTCGCTGCCGGACACCGCGACGCCGTCAATCTCCAGATGGCTCCCCTGCGCATCCGCGACCACATAGGCAAGCTGACCCTTAGGTCCATAGGAGGGCGCATCCGCCTTCCCGGCCGCTTCCTTCAGCAGCCTTTCCGTTCCGTCCGCCAGGTTCGTGGCCCAGATCGCGCTCTTGCTGTCGCGCGTGGAGCTGTAGGCGATCGTCTTGCCGTCCGGCGACCAGGTCGGCAGCCGGTCCTCGGACGGGTCGGACGTCACCTGCGCCACCGCGCCGGTCGCGACATCGATCGTCCAGATATTATAGCTCGGATCGCCCTTTCCCGCCCGGTCCGACGAAAAGGCGATAGTCTTCCCATCGGGCGACCAGGCCGGCTCTCGATCATCGAAGGTGCCCGACGTCAACTGCCGGGCATTCCCGCCGTCCGCATCCATCACCCACAGGTCGTAATTGCCGTCGCGATAGGCGAAATAGGCGATCGTCTTGCCGTCGGGCGACCAGACCGGTTGGCGCGCGTCGCTGAAATAATCGCCGACCCGCTTCGCCGTCCCGCCCTTGGCCGGAATCAGCCACAGGCTGCCCTGCAGGTCCACCACCATCGTCCTGCCACCGGGCGACGCCGACACCGACATGGACGTGCCTTCATGGACATCGAAGCCGATCGTCTGTCCCTGTCCCGGCGGCGTGAGCGAGGGGGCCTGCGCCGCTGCGAAGGGGGCTGCCGCCATCATCGCCAGCACCGATACAGCTCCCGCCCAGACGGTTCGCCCTGCGCTCATTCCCATGCTCCCTCAACGCGATCAACGGCTTGAAGGACGGTCCTGGCGCGCAAACCCGCCAGCGACAAATGAGAAGCGCTAATCTGTCAGAGCGATCACCGCCCCCGACCCGTCACCGCATAGAGGCCATGGTGGGACAGGACATAGAGCGTGCGCTTGTCCTCGCCCCCGAACAGCAGTTGCAGCGGCCTTTCGGGCACGTCGATCCGCCCGATCTCCTTGCCGTCGGGCGCATAGACGAAGATCTGCCCGTTGGCGACATAGACGCGGCCCTGCCCGTCGACCGCCACGCCCTCGCCGCCGCGTTCGGCAAAGACCTTGAGGTCGGTGATCGCGCCGCCCGCGCCGACCACGCCGCTATAGGTGCGGTTCTCCGACCCGTTGGTCAGGAAAACCCGTTCGCCCGGCTTGCCCTGGACAAAGCCATAGCTGTCGAGCGCGTCCGAGAAGCGCAGCCCGCGATGGTCCGCCGGCCCCTGCGCGAAAGTGCGGTAGGCAGGCAGCGCCACGCTGCCGTCCGGCGACACATATTCGTGCAACTTAGCCTTCCCCATGTCGCGCGCGAACATCTCGGCCAGCGTCGTATACTCATAGGTCTTGGGATCGATCTGGTCCTTGAACTCGCCATTGTTCCACCAGTTGACCGGCAGCACGGTCGCCGGACCGGAGCGCACGGGAGTGGCCGGGATCACACTGATCTGGCTGTCGGGCGCGTCAGGCTTCACGCTGTAGACGGTGCCGTTACGGCCGTAGGAGGACAGCACCAGAAGGTCGCCCGACTTGTCGACCGTCAGGTTCACCGGGTCCAGCGTCGCGTCGCGCACCATCTCCAGCTTGCCCGCGTCCGACCAGCGCCAGATACGCTGGAAGAAGCGGTCGATAAAGTAGAGTCGCCCCTGCGCATCCACCGCGCCACCACCCGCCGCATAAAAGCCATCGGCCAGTTGCGTGACCTTGCTCCCCTGGAAAGTGGACGGCTCGATCGCCTCGGGCTTTGCCGGAATGTCGAGCACCGCGAACTCGCGCTCGCGCACGTCGACCCCATGCGTCACGTCGCGGATGGCATTCTCGAACGGGAATTTGGTCAGCCGCAGAAATGTCGCACAGCCATTCTCATCGCATGTGCCAAGCCCGCTTTCGCCGTTCACATGGACGTTGCGGAACCGGATGTCCTGCGAATTGTAAAGCGTGACCGCCGCAGGCGCGGGCTTGCGCGTGCGGGTCACGCGATAGCCGTGGAAATTGGCGACCAGAATGTTGCGGGAATTGCGGATTTCGAGCGCGACGGCATCGCCGCTCTCGCCGGCCTCCCCCTCAGTCTGGGGCGCGAGTATCTCCCAGTTGGCGACGCGGTTCAGCGCGAATTCGGACCGGACATGATGCTCGACCGACGCCTGGATGATGCGGCCGGGCGTCTGCGTGTCCGACACATAGATGCCGGGATGGCTGAAGGTGCTCGGGCTCCACACATTGGCGAAGGTGCCGCCGCCGCCCTCCGTCACCCACAGGCTTGCATATTGCCCGGCCCAACGCCGTGCCGCATCGGGATCGCCGGTGGCATTATTGTTGTAGGGGACGACGCGCGTGCCGTCGAACCGGTCGGTGCCGTGGCCGCCCTGGAATTTGACGTCATTGACCATCGAGTTCGCGCCCGCCTTCCACAGCAGCGCCGTCGCGCGCGGGTTCGCGCCATTGGTGTCGAGGCCGATGCCGGCGACGATCGCATCGCCGCCCGACGCGCTTTCAACCAGCGCCTTGGGCGCGCCGACGCCCTGCCACGCCGCCGTGCCGTCCGGCAGCACGATCTGCGTCAGGCTGGGATGCAGGCCGAGAAGCACGGTGTCGGGCTTCAGGCGAAGTGTGTCGCTGACGCGATAGAAGCCGGCGGGCAGATAGACGACGCGGTGGCTGTCGATCGCCTTCTGGATCGCGGCGGTATCATCGGTCTTGTCGTCACCCTTCGCGCCCAGGGTGCGAACGCTCACCCATTCGGACACCGGCGGCAGCGCCCGGATCGCCGGCGCGGATGGGACGGGCAGAGCGCCGATCGCCTCGATCTTCGCGTCCGTCTTATAGTCGCCCATGCGGCCGACACCGGGCAGGGTCAGGCCATGGGTAAAGGACGCGACCTTGTAGGCCGCGCCCTTGCCCGCGACCGTCCGCCCGCTCTCGCGGAACCGCGCGAAGGTCGGCGTGCCGGACGCCACGACATTCTGGAAACCGACCTGGGTATAGACATTCTTCTCGTTGGAGATGACGACGCCCGCTCGGGCCACATTCTCGAACCGCAAGTCCTGGCCCCACAGCCAGTCGCCATAGCCCCGATCGATCTCGATCCCGACCGGCACATTCCTGAAGGCGACGTTGACCATCGTCAGCCCTGCCTCATGCTCGCGGATCGCGGCATCGCGCTGCCCCTCGAAGGTCGCGTCCACCAGCGCGAAGCCCCAGGCCGGCGAGGGCTTTTCCGCGAGGATGCCATAGCGACCGCCCTTGAAATGCAGATCCTCCGCTTCGTTGGCGACATGGTAGAGGCCCGCAAGTGCGGTCCCCAGGTCAAAATCGACATGGGACACGAAGCTGTGCTGCGCGCTGTGGAATCGGATGGCGGTTGCGGCCGGGTTGCCGTCCAGGATGCGGAAATCGATATTGCCCAGCGCCGAATAGAAGGTGCCCGGATTGGCGTCGGCGATCGTCTTGTCGAACGGCACGCTGCCCGCAGGCGGGAAGGCGGCGGGCGGCGTGTCCTTGTCCGTCTGCCGCTTGGCCCCCGTGAACATCAGCATATGCGCGACGCCCTTCTGGAAACCGGGCGTGTTGCGGCCGAGCAGGATCACCGGCCGCTGCGCCCCGATGCCGAAGATGCGCACGCCCGGCCACAGGAACAGGGTGCGGCTGATGCGGTAGGTGCCAGCGGGCAGGAACACGATGCCGCCGCCCCCCTTCGCCGCCGCCTTGTCGATCGCCTGCTGGATCGCGGCGCTGTCGTCAGCGCGGCCATCGCCCACGCCCTTGACGGTAACGGCGCGGGGTTCGTCGGGTGCTGTGGTGTAGACGGACGGAGAGGCATGGGCCGCCGCGGCCCCCAGCATCAGCATCACCGCCGCGCAAGCACCACTCAGTCCGCGAACCATGCGTCATTCCTTCTTTGAAAAACAAATGTCCCGGCCGTGCAGGGCCGGGACAAGGTTGGGGAGAATAGAGGAGCGTCCTAGAAGTTGAAGCGGACGCCCGCGCGGTAGATGCGGCCCAGCGTGTCGTAGAGCGCCGGATTGATGTCGAGCCCGGTGTTGGTCTGCGGCGATGCGACCGGATCCTTGTCGAACAGATTGTCGACCTTGCCGTAGATGGAGACGGCGTCGGTGATCTTGAACGACGCGCCTACGTCCACATAGAAGGCACCCTTCATCTTGTTATAGTCGATGGTCGGGTGGTTGCCGGTCGAAACCGGGCAGGACGTCTGGCAGACGACATATTGGTTGCCGAAGGTGCCGTCGCTGAACCAGCGTTCCTGCACCGTCAGGCTGAACCGGCCGCTGTCATAGGTCTGCACCGCCAGCCATTTCCAGTCGGGCGTATTGCCGTTGTTCGCGCCGGCCTGATCCACGGGATCGACGCCGGCGATGCCTGCGCTGACGATGAACTTCTGGATATGGGTGCCCAGCGCCCGGACGGTGAAGCTGCCCGGCAGGCCAAGCGGCTGCTGCCACTGATAGCTGGCCTCGATGTCGAAGCCGCTGGTCTTCCACGACGCGAGGTTGAACGGCTGGACGTTGACGAAGTTGGTGCCCTGCGCGCCGTTCAGCTGGAAGCCGCCGCAGAAGGCCTGGTTGCCTTCAAAGCAGAAGCGCACGATCTGGTCGGCGGACAGAGAGGAGACGACGCCGCTCAGCTTGATGTTGTAATAGTCGAACGACAGGCTGAGGCCCGGGGCCCAGGACGGCCGCGAAAGGACGACGCCCAGTTCGGTGTTACGCGCCACTTCCGGCCGCAAATTGGGATTGCCGATGGTGTTCTGGAACACCTGCACCGCCTGGTTGCGGAACGGATCGTTGAAGTTGGGCAGCGTGGTGACCGTCGGCGCCGCGAACAGTTCCGACAGGTTCGGCGCGCGCACGTCACGCGACGTCACCGCGCGCAGGCGGATGCCGTCGAGCGGCGTGTCCCAGGTGCCGCCGACCTTCCAGGTCCATACCGTGCCCGACGTGCTGTAATTGGTGACGCGCGCCGCACCGTTGATGTTCGCGCGGCCCATGGCATCGCTGTTGAGGATGGGCAGGTCGACTTCCAGATAGCCTTCCCACACTTCATATTTGCCGCGGCCATTCTTGTAGTTGCCGGCCGCCCAGTTGCTGCCCAGCGTCGAATTGAGCAGCGGATCGGCGGGATATTCTGCACTGTTGGGGCTGAGCGCCGAAACGCCCGCACCATAGGGGTCCGCGTTAACGCGGTAGAATTCCTTGCGATACTCGCCACCGAACGCCACCGACACCGGGCCGGCCCAGCTTTCGAAGGGATTGCCCGAAATGTTGAGGCTCGCGACGTCCTGCGTCAGCTTGGTGTGCTGGAACGGGCCGTTATCGCCCGGCGCGACATAGGCGATGGCCGACGCGGACGGCGTGGCGCCGCCGAAGATGTTGATCGGCTGGCAGCCATTGGCGCGCGCCACCGGATCGCGGCACACGATGGCGCCGTTGAGGACGATCGCATCGGTCGCGGCGACATAGCGGTTCTGCAGCACGATATCGCGGACGTTGATGTCCGAGATGGTGATGCCATGCTCGTAATAATAGTCGTAGTTCCAGTCGGTCCCGCCAACATCGACCGCGCCCTTCAGGCCGCCCACGAACCGATATTGCTTGCGGTCGGTATAGACGTGCGGATCGGGGAAGTTGGCGTTGCTGGTGCCGAAGCTGAAGCTGGTGATGCCGGCCGTGGCGCAGCGGTCCTTGATGAGCTGCGGCAGGAAGGCGTTGGCGCACTGAACGGTCAGGCTCGGGCGGTTATAGCCGGGGCTCGGCTGGTTGTTGGTTTTCACCTGCGCGACGTTGACGGTCAGATAGGCTTCGTTGTTGTCGGCGAATTCATAGCCGATCCGGCCATAGCCGTTGATGCGCTCCAGTTCCGACTTGAGCGATGCGCCCGAACCGGGCGCGCCGGTCAGGTCACCGCCGACGCAGAAGCTGTTGCCCGGAAAGCAGTTGCTGACCCGGCCGTTGCCCAGCGGCTGGCCGTTGGAGCCATATTGGAAATTATAGGGAACGCCGTTCTGGTCAAACGCGATGCCCTGCAGCGGGCCGTTGTTGATGAGGCCATAGCGCGCATATTGGTAGGGCTGGGCATAGTCGCGATAGTTGAACTGGGGAAGGCCGTTGTTGGTGATGCCGGTATTCATCAGCGTCGTCGCGCGATACCAGTTGCGGCTGCCGGCCAGATCGGTGCCGAAATCGCCGGCGCCCACGCCACCTTCATGGTCATATTCGCCGCTCAGCACGACATGCAGGCGATCGTCGGCAAAGGACTTGCCCCAGGCACCCTGCACCAGTGCGGTCTCGTCATCACCATATTTGGTGATGCTGCCCATGATATTGCCCTTGAACCCTTCGAAATGGGTGTCGGTGATGAAGTTGACGACGCCGCCCACCGCGTCCGACCCGTAGGATGCGGACGCGCCGCCCGTCACCACGTCGACGCGCTTCACCAGCAGCTGCGGGAACATGGAGATGTCGGGCACGCCAGTCACGTTCGCGCCGACGACGCGCTGGCCGTCTAGCAGCGTCAGCGTGCGGATCGGGCCAAGGCCACGCAGCGAGAAGGAGCTGAGGCCCTGCTGGCCGCTCGACGTGGAGAAGGTGCCGGTGGCAGCGCCAGTCGATCCTTGCAGCGAGGGCAGCTGCGCGATGGTATTGAAGATGTTGGGCTGCGCGTTGTTGGCGATCTGCTCTTCGCCGATCACCTGCGTGGGCGTGGGCGCGTTGAAGCCGCTGGTGGTGATGCGCGATCCGGTGACGACGATGTTCGCGTCGCCGGCGGCTTCCTGCTGCGCTGCCTGCGGCGCGACCGAACCCGCGTCCTGCGCCTGCGCGGCGCCGGCCAGCGCCATGGCGGCCACCGCCGCCAGGCTCACGCTCGCCAGCTGCCGATGAATTCCGATCGTCACCTTCATGGATCTTCCCCTTTTTTCTCGGCCGCCCTCCCATAGGCGACCGCGCCCATATCGGGCGATCTCTTCAACACTAGCCGCCCAGGCCGCCGCCGACACTTACGACATAGGTCGTAGGTGCCAGCGCGACGGGCCATTTTCAGGGCCTTGCAGCGTAGAGCGCGTGATGCGTCAGGATGAACAAAGTGCGCTTGTCAGGCCCGCCGAACAGAATCTGAAGCGGCCTGTCGGGCACGTCGATCCGGCCCGCTTCCTTGCCGTCCGGACTGTAGACGAAGATCTGCCCGTTGGCGACGAACACGCGGCCCTGCCCGTCCACCGCCACGCTCTCGCCGCCGCGATTGGCGAAGGGCTTCAGGCCCTTGAGCGCCCCGCCCGCGCCGACGATACCGCTATAGGTCACATTCTCCGATGCGTTGGTGACGAACACGCGCTCACCCTGCCGGCCGGACACGAATCCATGGGCGTTCAGGCTGTCCGACCAGCGCCAGCCGGTATGATCGACCGGCCCCTGCTGCCATGTGCGGAAAGCGGGCAGCGACAGGCTGCCATCGGGCGACACATATTCGCTGGCCTTGGCGCTCCCCGCGTCGCGCGCGAACATCTCGGCCAGCGTGGTGAACTGATATGTCTTGAAATCGAGCTGGTCCCTGAACTCGCCATTGTTCCACCAGTTGACCGGCAGCAGCGTGCGCGCCGTCCCGCCGCTGCGCACGGGCGTCGGCTGGATCAGCGTCATCGCGTCCTTGGGTCCGGCAGGATCGAAGGAATAGACCCCACCCTTCGCCCCCAGGGACGACAGCACCATCACATGCCCCGACGCGTCGATGGCAAGGTTGACGGGGTCGAGCGCATGATCGCGCACGATCTCCAGCCCCTTGGCCTCGCTCCAGCGATGGATGCGCTGGAACCGCCGATCGATGAAGTAGAGCGCTCCCGCCGCATCCACCGCCGCGCCGGAGATCGACCAGAAACCCTCCTCCAGCTTCCTGACCTCGCCACTCGACGCAACCGCCGGAATGGCGCTGCCCGCCGGCCCGATGTCCAGGCTGGCGAACTCCCGCTCGCGCACCAACAGCTTGCGGGTCACATCCTCGATTGCATTGTCGAACGGATATTTGCTCGCCCGCAGGAAGGTGCCGCAGCCTTCGTCGTCGCAGGTCGCATAGCCGCTCTCGGCATTCACATGGACGTTGCGGAAGCGGATGTCGCCCGAATCGGTGATCTTCACCGCGCTTTTTTCCGGCGCATAGGTGCGGGTCACGCGATAGCCGTGATAGTTGGCGAACAGCAGGTTCTTCGAATTGCGGATGTCGAGCGAAATGGCGTCCGGCCCGTCGCCCACCTCCTGTTCGGTCTGGGGCGCCAGGAACTCCCAGTTCTGGACATTGTCGAGCACGAACTCGTTGCGGGCATGATGTTCGACCGACATTTCATAGACATGGCCCGGCGTCGCCGTGTCCGTGACGTAGAATCCCGCCTGCGCGAAGCTGTTGGGGCTCCACACGTCGACGAAGGTGCCGCCACCCCCATCCGTCACCCAGATGCTGGGATATTGTGCGTCCAGCCGGTCGTCAGTGATGGGATCGCCGGTATGGACGCGCGCCGCGCCCAGCATCGTGCCATCGGCCGTGGGCGTGCCGCCGCCGCCCATGATCTTGACGTCGTTGACCAGGGAATTCTCACCCGACCGCCACAGCAGCGCCGACGCACGCGGATTGACTCGCCCGGTGAAGAGGCCGAGGCCCGAGAGGATATTGTCGCCGCCTTTGGGGCTTTCCAGGATCGGCTGTACCGAGCCAAGTCCCGCATGGGCGGGGTTGTTGTCGGGAATGTAAAGCTGCGTGATCGCGGGATGCAGGCCTATGAGCACGCTGTCCGGCCGCAGCGTCAGCCGGTTCGTGACCTTGTAGAAGCCGGTCGGGAAATAGAGGATCTTGTTGGCGTCGATCGCCTTCTGGATCGCGGCCGTGTCGTCCGCCTTGCCGTCACCCACCGCGCCAAGGCTCCGGACATTCACCCACTCAGACATTGGCGGCAGGTCGCGGATCGCGTCGGCGCGGGCCAAGGGCATGGCGGGCAGTGCCTCGATCTGCGCCTGCGTCTTATACTCCCCCATCTGCCCAAGCGCGGGCACCGACAGCCCATAGGAGAAGGAAGCGACCTTATACGCCTTCCCCTTGCCGTTCACCGCCTGCCCGCTGTCGCGGAAACGCGCAAAGGTGGGGCTGTTTGCGACAAGCGCATTTTCGAACCCGATCTGGGTGAAGACGTTCTTCTCGTTCGATATGACGATCCCGGCCTTCGACACATTCTCGAACCGGACATCCTTGCCCCACAGGCTGTCGCCATAGCCGCGGTCGATCTCGATCCCGACCGGCGTGTTGCGAATGGCGACATTGACCAGCGTCAGGTCGACCTCATGCTCGCGGATGGCGGCGGCCTTCTGCCCGTTGAAGGTCGAATCGAGCAGCGTGAACTGCCAGGCCGGCGACGTCTTTTCGCTGACGATGCCATAGCGGCCGCCCTCGAAATGGACATTGTCGATGACGTTCCCCGCCTGATAGACGCCGGCGAAGGCGCTCCCCAGGCGAAACTCCATGTGGCTCAGGAACGCGTGCTGCGCCATGCGAAAGCGGACGCCCGCCGCCGCCGGATTACCCGCGCCGATCTCGATATCGACATTGCTCATCGCCGAATAGAAGGTGCCCGAATTGGCGTCGCGAACGATCTTGTCGCGCGGCACCACGGTCGGCACGGGCACCGGCACCTGCCCGACATTATATTGGTCGCCCCCGCCAAAGACGATCATGGTCGACACGCCTTTCTGGAAGCCCGGCGTGTTCCTGCCCAGCAGGATGACCGGCCGCGTCGCGCCCACGCCATAGACGCGCACACCGGCCGGCACGACCAGCGTCTTGGTGATGCGATAGCGGCCGGACGGCAGGAAGACGATGCCGTGCCCCGTCTTGTCGCGCGCCTTGTCCAGCGCGGCCTGGATCGCGTCGCTGTCGTTGGCGCGGCCGTCGCCCCTGCCGGCGACCGTCACCGCATGGGGCTCGTCGGGCGCGACCGGGAACAGGGATTGGCTGGCGGCAAGCGCCGCGGCCGGCGCGCCGAGGGCCGTTGCCGCCAAAAGCGCCGCGATCATGCTGCGTGCGATCATAGCCGCCTCTCCTCACTGGCTGGTGCTGGATATGTATCCCGCTAGGGGAGCAGCCGCGCCTTGGCACTTGCGACAAAGGTCGTAGTTTTCAGCGCCCCGCCGCTGCCGGTATAGCGGGATCATCATGGCGAGGCTGCAAACGGCCCGCATTTCCTTCGCGAGACCGCCTTGCCTTCCTCCCCCGCCCTGCTTCCGTCCGCGCCGCCCGTCCTCATCGTCATGGGCGTCAGCGGCTGCGGCAAGTCGACGCTCGGCGCGTTGCTGGCGCAGACGCTGGCCTGTCCCTTCCTGGAAGGCGACGATTTTCATTCCGCCGACGCGGTGGAGAAGATGCGCAACGGCACCCCGCTCACCGACGAGGACCGCTGGCCCTGGCTCGAACGGCTGGGAGGCGCGATCACGACAGCGAAGCAGGAGCATGGCGTCGCCGTCGCGGCCTGCTCGGCGCTGCGCAAAATCTATCGCGACCGGCTGCGCACGACGATCGGCGGGCCGGTCCGGTTCGTGATGCTGGACAATGATCGCGACGCACTACTCACCCGGCTGGGCAACCGCCCCGGCCATTATATGCCCGCCAGCCTGCTCGACAGCCAGCTGGCCACGCTGGAGCGGCCCCTGCCCGACGAAGGCGCGATGATCCTCATGACCGACATGCCCGCCGAAACCCTGCGCGACCGGGTGCTGGGCGCGCTGCGCTAGATCGAGGCCCGCCTCACGGCATCAACCGCCGCCGTCCTTCCCACAAATGCCAGCGCATCGCCAGCGCCGCGCCTTCCGGGTCTTGCGCGCGGATCGCGTCGACGATCACGTCATGCTCGCGTAGCATCGTCGCAATAACCTGCGGCGGGCGGGACCGCGAAATGTCCACGCCCGCGCGCATGATCTTGTCGATATCCGGATGAAGCGCCTCCAACGCCAGGCGGAAGGCCGGGTTGCCCGTCGCCTCGGCGATGCGGCGGTGCAGTTCCATATCCTCGGCATGGGCCGGCTCGCTCGACAGCAGCGCCTCGCGCAACAGCTCCATGCCCTCCTCGATATGCGCCATTTCCTGCGGGGTCCGCCGCGTCGCCGCCAGCCGCGCGGCTTCCGCCTCCAGCACGAACCGCACCTCATAGCTGCCGAGGGTGGTCGGCAGTTCCGCCGCCGACATGAAGGCCGACAGCCGCTCGGACGGCCGGCTCTTGACGAAGGAACCTGCCCCACGCCGCGCCTCCGTAATGCCGTCCGACGCCAACCGCATCAGCGCCTCGCGCACGATCGCGCGCGACATGCCGAACATTTCGGCGAGCCGCGCTTCGGACGGCAGGCGCGCGCCGACCTCCAGATCCTCCGCATTGATGATATCGACGATCGCCGCATAGGCGTGATCGGACAGGCGCGGCGCGCTCATCGCGACCGCCCCGTCACAGGATGCTGCTGGCGATCAGCACCAGCAGCAGACCCACGACCGCGACCACCGTCTCCATCACCGACCAGGTCTTGAACGTCCCCGGCATGTCGGTGCCGAGATAGCTTTTCACCAGCCAGAAGCCCGGATCGTTCACATGGCTGAAGAACAGCGACCCCGCACCGATCGCCAGCACCATCCATTCGGGCGCGACGCCGGACGCCGCGACCAGCCCCTCCATGACGCCCGCAGTCGTGATCGTCGCAACGGTGGCGGAGCCGGTCGCGAGGCGGATGCAGACGGACACGCCCCAGGCCAGCAGGATGGGAGAAATCGCCCCGCCCTGCGCGATCCGCACCAGCATGTCGGACAGGCCGGCCGTCACCAGCACCTGCTTCAACGCGCCGCCCGCGCCGATCGCCAGGATGATGCCGCCCGCCGGCGTCATCGCCTCGGTCCAGATCGCACCCTGCACATCCCTGTCGGCAATGCGCCGCCCGAACAGCAGCGGCAGCGCCACCAGCACCGCGACCAGCAGCGCGACGACGGGATCGCTGATCCATTTGAGCCACTCGAAATGCACGGCGACCTGCGGCGGCATCAGCGCCACCGCCTGCCCCGCCGCAATCAGCACGACCGGCAGCAGCACCGCCGCCAGCGCCCGCCCGACCGAAGGCGTGGCGACGTCGAGCTGGACGGGATCGAGCAGCGGCGGGTTCAGTTTGACGCCGGGCGCGGTGAAGCGCGCCAGCAGCGGCCCGGCGATGATCGCGGTCGGAATCCCCACGATCAGGCCATAGACCAGCGTCAGCCCCAGATTGGCGCCCAGCGCGTTGACCGCCAGCAGCGGCCCGGGGTGCGGCGGCACCAGCGCGTGGACCACCGACAGGCCCGACAGCGCCGGCAGCATCAGCTTCAGCTTGGCCGTGTCGTCATTCTGGCCGTTGGGCAGCGCCGCGGCAGCCGACGCCACGATCGGCAGCAGCAACACCAGGCCCGTCTCGAAGAAGAGTGGCAGGCCGATCAGCAGTGCGGTGAACAGGCTGGCCCAGGGCGCGCCCCGTACGCCGGACATGCGCAGTGCCGCGCTCGCGATCCCGCCCGCGCCGTTCGACAGTTGCAGCATCGCGCCCAGCCCCAGGCCCAGCGCCACGACCAGCCCGGTGCCGCCCAATATGGTGCCCGCGCCCTTCTCGACCGCCTTGGCGGTTTCCTCCATCGGCAGCCCGGCCAGCAGGCCCACGGTGAAGGCGCCGCAGAGCAGCCCGACAAAGGGATGCAGACGTCCCTTGATGATGAGCAGGATGGACAGCGCGATGCCGGCGACGGCGGCGATCAGTAGCCGGTAGTCGGCCGGATTCACAGCACCCGCTCCCGTTGGAAGCGCAGGGGGCGCAAGTTGTTGCGCTCCGTCGACCGATGCAATGGTAACGTCATCTTTTCCGCCCCTCTCCCCAACCCGCATCCAGTGATTCGATCGGTCGAACCCTGAAAATCTGTTAGACAGGTTATACATAAATGCCACGTTAAACTAGGATAATTCGCGCACATCATCAAAATTCGCTTGAATCTGTCTGACTGATTCTCCTATCGTTAGCGATAACGAATCTTGGTTTTCGGAACGCGTCCATGTTCCGCGCGGGATCAGCCAAAGGGAGAGGTCAGATGCAATTCGCCATGGAACTGCAGCAC
>JACESO010000120.1 GCA_013911745.1 Sphingobium sp.
GGGAGGGGAAGGCGGCCGGACTTTAGTGGCGGCGGCACAGGATGTGAAGGGCGATTGTTGCCCCTTTGCAGCACGCGCAGCCCCGCTGCATACTCCCTATCGACAACGGGCCAGAAAAAAAGGGAGCGTCCGGGATGGACGCTCCCTTTTCGTGATCCTGCCTGTCGGGCCGATCAGGCGCCGGCGGCGGCCGCGACTTCCGCCGCGAAGTCGCTGACTTCCTTCTCGATGCCTTCGCCCAGCTGGAAACGGATGTAGCTCTTGAGCGTGATCGACTTGCCGGCATCCTTCGCCGCCTTGGCGACGACGTCCGCGACCGGGGTCTTGTTGTCCATCACGAACAGCTGGCTCAGCAGCGCCTGTTCCTTGGCGAACTTGGCGACGGCGCCGTCCACCATCTTGGCGACGATCTCGGCGGGCTTGCCGCTCTCGGCAGCCTTCTCGGCGGCGATGGCGCGTTCACGCTCCAGCAGCGCCGGGTCGATGTCGGCCGCCGACAGCGCCAGCGGGAAGGCGGCGGCGATGTGCATGGCAAGCTGCTTGCCCAGCGGCTCCAGCACGTCGGCGGGGGCATCGCCCTCCAGCGCGACGAGCACGCCGATCTTGCCCAGGCCCGGCGCGGCGGCGTTGTGGACATAGGGCACGACCACGCCCTGGCTTACTTCGACATGGCCGACGCGGCGGACATTCTGGTTCTCGCCGATGGTGGCGATGTTGGCGACCAGCTTTTCAGCGACGGTGCCGCCCGACGGATAGGCCGCTGCGGTCAGCGCCTCGGCATCGGCCGCGCCGGTTTCGAGCGCGATCTGCGCCACGGTGCGGACGAAGTCCTGGAACTGGTCGTTCTTCGCAACGAAGTCGGTTTCGCTGTTCACTTCGACGGCGACGCCCTTGGTGCCGGCGACGGCAACGCCGACCAGCCCTTCGGCGGCGGTGCGGCTCGACTTCTTCTGCGCGGCGGCCAGGCCCTTGGCGCGCAGCCAGTCGGTCGCGGCCTCGATGTCGCCATTGGCTTCGGTGAGCGCCTTCTTGCAATCCATCATGCCCGCGCCCGAACGGTCGCGCAGTTCCTTGACGGCGGCAGCGGTAATCTCGGCCATGTTTCGGCTCCTAAATGTTTCGGGTGGTTCAAATATGCGGGAGGGCGCGTCTCCGAAGAGCGCGCCCTACCCTGCCAATCTTGCAGTATCGCGACGCCCTTCAGGCTTCGGCGACAACCTCTTCGGCCTCGGGCTCATCCAGAGCGCCGAGATCGACGCCCGAAGCCTGCTGCGCACCACGGTTGCCCTTGGTGGCGGCGGCGGCGATGGCGTCGCAATAGAGGCGGATCGCGCGGCTGGCGTCGTCATTCGCCGGAACGGGGAAAGCGATGCCGTCAGGCGACACGTTCGAATCGAGGATCGCGACGACCGGGATGCCCAGCGTGTTAGCTTCCTTGATCGCCAGCTCTTCCTTGTTGGCGTCGATCACGAACATGACGTCGGGGATGCCGTTCATGTCGCGGATGCCGCCCAGCGACAGCTCCAGCTTCTCGCGCTCGCGCGTCATCTGAAGGACTTCCTTCTTGGTGAAGCCGTGGGTGTCGCCCGACAGCTTTTCCTCAAGGGTCTTCAGGCGCTTGATCGAGCCCGAAATGGTCTTCCAGTTGGTGAGCATGCCGCCCAGCCAGCGGTGGTTGACGAAATGCTGGCCCGACTTGCGCGCGGCTTCCGCGATCGGATCCTGCGCCTGGCGCTTGGTGCCCACGAACAGCACCTTGCCGCCGGCGGCGACGGTCGCCGACACGAAGTCGAGCGCGCGGCCGAACAGGGGCACGGTCTGGCTGAGGTCAAGGATGTGGATGCCATTGCGCTCGCCGAAGATGTACGGCTTCATGCGCGGGTTCCAGCGGTGGGTCTGGTGGCCGAAATGGGCGCCAGCCTCGATCAATTGGTGCATGGTGACGACAGGTGCCGCCATGGTCTTTCTCCTTCCGGTTGCTACCTCTGGGAATCAGGAACCGAAGAAGCGCGCCTTAAAGGCGGCGTCGGCACCGGATATGGCGATTCCCATGTGGAATGGTCGCGCCCATAGACGCGAAAAAAAGCGATGGCAAGGGTTGACCTCTGTTCCGAACGAGAACATAAGGGGAACAGACGGAACAAAAACGGTTAACGCCAGTTTACACCGTCATACTGAGACATGCCGTGCAAATGGCAAGATGGAAAGTGATCTTACATGTTCACTCTTGTTGCAGCGACCCTGTTTTCCGCCGCTTTCCTGATGGCGGCCGGCACCATGGCCTGGATGTTCGCGGCCTATCGCGACAAGATGGTCGCTGCCTTGCTGTTCCAGCCCATACCGCAGGAACCGGCCGTCTATCATATCCGCGTCCGCCGACCCCGGGTCGCCGCCCCTGCGCCCCGCCCCGCGCCGCTTCCCACAACCGTTCTCGCCGCCTGAGGATTATCCGGCGGTCGAGGGCAATGCCGCGCTCTCGCGCTGCCGCTTGACCTTCGCATAGGACATCACGCCGAAGGGGATCAGCGCGACATAGCCCCCACAGATGATGAGCAGCGTGAGCCAAGGGTCGGTCACCAGCAGCGCCGCCAGCAGCCCCGCCACCGCGATCGCCTCCAGCCTGATCCGCTTGCGCAGCCGCAGCGCCGACCAGCTATAGGTGGCGATGCTGGAAATCATCAGGAAAGCGGTAAAGGCGGTCCATGGCGCGACCACATACCAGGCGCGGAATATCTCCTGCCCCGTCACCAGCCACAGATAGAGCGGCACGAAGGCAAGGCCCGCGCCCGCCGGGGCCGGAACGCCGGTGAGGAAGCCAGCCGACTTATGCGGCTGCTCGTCCGCGTCGATATTGGCGTTGAACCGCGCCAGCCGCAGCGCGCAGGACAGCGCATGCGCCAGCGCGAATATCCACCCAAATTTCGGCATCGCATGCAGCGACCAGAGATAGAGGATCAGCGACGGCGCCACGCCGAAGGCGATCGAATCGGACAGCGAATCCAGCTCCGCCCCGAACCGGCTCTCGCCGCGCAGCAGTCGCGCGATCCGGCCATCCAGCCCGTCCAGCACGCCCGCGAACAGGATGGACAGCACCGCCCGCTCCCATTCGCCCGATATGCCGTAGCGCACGCCCGTCAGGCCGAAGCACAGCGCCATCGCCGTCACCGCATTTGGCGCGACCATGCGCAGGGTAATGCCCCGGCGCAGCCCACGCGGCACGGTGCGACGATAGCGGCTCACTGCTGGATGCCCGGCACCACGCGCCGGTCGCCGATCTGGCCCAGGATCGTCTCGCCCGCGATCGTGCGCTGGCCCAGGATCACGCGCGGCGCGGTGCCGGCCGGCAGATAGACGTCGACGCGGCTGCCGAAGCGGATGAGGCCGATGCGCTGCCCCGCCGCGACCATGTCGCCCGGCTTCACGAAGGGCACGATGCGGCGGGCGACAAGCCCGGCGATCTGCGTGAAGCCGATGCGTACGCCGTCATGCCGTTCCACCAGGATATGCTGCCGCTCATTATCCTCGCTCGCCTTATCCAGGTCGGCGTTCAGGAACTTGCCGGAAATATAGACGACAGACTTGATCGTACCACCGATCGGCGTCCGGTTGATATGTACGTCGAACACGCTCATGAAGATCGACACACGGATCAACGGTTCGTCGCCCAGGCCGCTGGCGCCCGCCATCTCGCGCGGCGGCGGCACCCGCTGGATCAGCGTGACCAGGCCATCGGCGGGCGCGATGATCGCCCCTTCGTCCTGCGGCACGGCACGCACCGGATCGCGGAAGAAGGCGAAGACCCAGATGGTGAGGATCAGCATCAGCCATCCGACCACATCCCATCCCAGCAGGAACAGCACCGCCGTGATCGCGACCGCGATCAGGCCGAATTTCATGCCTTCAGGATGGACCGAGGGCCAGCGCCATTTGACATTGCCGCCCGCGGCGATCGTGATCTCGTCATTTTCCATGGGCACCGTCTTTAGGGAGAGGTTCGTCCCCTGACAACGACCGATGCCGCCCATGGCTCCCGCCGGGGCAGATAGCGCGCGCTCGATTGTTGAACCTAGGGGTTGAACCCAACAGTTGAACATTGCCGCCGCTTTCCTTAGGGCGGGCGCATAAAACCACCCGAGACAGGAAAGCGAAACAGGCGCATGGCGAAGATCAAGGTGAAGAATCCCGTCGTGGAGATCGACGGCGACGAAATGACCCGCATCATCTGGGAATGGATCCGTGAGCGCCTGATCCTCCCCTATCTCGACATCGACCTCAAATATTACGACCTCAGCGTCGAAAAGCGCGACGAGACGAACGACCAGATCACGATCGATTCCGCCAACGCGATCAAGCAATATGGCGTCGGCGTGAAGTGCGCGACCATCACGCCGGACGAAGCCCGCGTCGAGGAATTCAACCTCAAGCAGATGTGGAAGTCGCCCAATGGCACGATCCGCAACATCCTGGGCGGCGTCGTCTTCCGCGAACCCATCGTCATTTCCAACGTGCCGCGCCTCATCCCCGGCTGGACCAAGCCGATCGTCGTTGGCCGTCACGCCTTTGGCGACCAGTATCGCGCGACCGACTTCAAGGTGCCCGGAGCCGGCAAGCTGCGCCTCGTCTTCGAAGGCGAGAATGGCGAGACGATCGACCGCGAAGTGTTCGACTTCCCCGGCTCGGGCGTCGCCATGGCGATGTACAATCTGGACGATTCGATCCGCGATTTCGCGCGCGCATCGTTCAACTACGGCCTCAACCTCAAATGGCCGGTCTATCTCTCGACCAAGAACACGATCCTCAAGGCCTATGACGGCCGCTTCAAGGATCTGTTCCAGGAAGTGTTCGAGACCGAGGGCTTCGCGCAGAAGTTCAAGGACGCCGGCATCGTCTACGAGCATCGCCTGATCGACGACATGGTCGCCTCCGCGCTGAAGTGGAGCGGCGAGTTCGTGTGGGCGTGCAAGAATTATGACGGCGACGTCCAGTCGGACCAGGTGGCGCAGGGCTTCGGCAGCCTCGGCCTCATGACCTCCGTGCTGCTCTCGCCCGATGGGAAGACCGTCGAGGCCGAAGCCGCGCACGGCACCGTCACCCGTCACTATCGCCAGCATCAGCAGGGCAAGGCGACCTCGACCAATCCGATCGCGTCGATCTTCGCCTGGACCGGCGGCCTCAAGTTCCGCGGCAAGTTCGACGAGACGCCCGATGTCGTGCGCTTCGCCGAAACGCTGGAGAAGGTCTGCATCCAGACCGTCGAGAGCGGCGCGATGACCAAGGATCTGGCGCTGCTGATCGGCCCGGAACAGTCGTGGATGACCACCGAGCAGTTCTTCGAGGCGATCCGCGTCAATCTCGAAACCGAAATGGGCAAGTGGAACTGACCGGGCGGAACTGATCGCGGCCACCGCGGTTTCAATACGCTAACGGAACGAGGCGGCGCCGGATCATCCGACGCCGCCTTTTCCTTGCCTGCCAGAAGCGGAAAGATCGATGACCACCACCGGCAAGAAACGTCTTGAAACCCGTGCCGCCGTGCCCGGCGACGCACGCGGCATCCAGCGGCTGATCGCCCGCGCCTATCCCGGCATGCCCAATTATTCGCTGGCGACGATCCGGGGCCAGATCAACAATTTCCCCGGCGGCTGCTTCGTCGCCCTCTATGACGGCAAGGTGGTGGGCTATTGCGCGACGATGCGAGTCAGCAAGGGCATGGCCTTCTCCTACCATGACTGGGAGGAGATCACCGCCAATGGCTTCGGCACGCGGCACAGCGCGGCGGGCGAGTGGCTCTATGGCTATGAAATGGCGGTCGATCCCAAGCTGCGCGGCCTGCGCATCGGCCAGCGCCTCTATGACGAGCGCAAGGAACTGGCCGAGGAACTGGACCTGCACGGCATCGTCATCGCCGGCCGGATGCCGGGCTATGCCAGAGCCAAGCGCCGCGCCGGCAGCCCGGCCGACTATCTGGAAAAAGTGGTCCAGGGCAAGCTGCGCGATCAGGTCATCAGCTTCCAGTTGAAGAACCAGTTCGAGCCGCTGGGCGTGCTGGAAAACTACCTGCCGGAGGACAAGCAGTCGGACGGCCACGCCGCCCACCTCGTCTGGCGCAACCCCTATGTGAACCCGGACGAAGCGCCGGAAATGCGGGTGCCGCGCGGCGTCGAAAGCGTCCGCCTCGCCACCTGCCAGTTGCAGGCGCGCGCGGTGCAGGATTTCGACGAATTCATCCGCAACATCGAATATTTCGTCGATGTCGCCGCCGACTATCGCTCCGACTTCATCGTCTTTCCCGAACTCTTCACCCTCCCCCTCCTCTCCTTCGAGCAGAAGAAGCTCTCGCCCGTCGAGGCCATCGACAAGCTCACCGGCTACACCCCGCGTCTGACAAAGGAGCTGACGCGGATGGCGCTCGAATATAATATCAACATCATCGGCGGCTCCCACCCGACCCGCGCCGACGACGGCGACATCCAGAACATCGCCTATGTCGCCCTGCGCGATGGCTCCGTCCATACGCAGGAGAAGATCCACCCGACGCCCAACGAAGCCTTCTGGTGGAACATCAAGGGCGGCGACGCGCTCGACGTGATCCAGACCGACTGCGGCCCGATCGGCGTCCTCATCTGCTACGACAGCGAATTTCCCGAACTCGCCCGCCGGCTGGTGGACCAGGGCGCGCGCATCATCTTCGTGCCCTTCTGCACCGACTCGCGCCTGGGCTACATGCGTGTGCGCTACTGCGCGCAGGCCCGCGCGATCGAAAACCAATGCTATGTCGTCATGTCCGGCAATGTCGGCAACCTGCCGAACGTCGACAATATGGACATCCAGTACGCCCAGAGCGCGATCCTCACCCCCTGCGACCTTCCCTTCGCGCGAGACGGGATCGCGGCGGAATCGACCGAAAATGTCGAAACGCTCACCATGGCGGACGTGAACCTCGCGGACCTGAGCTGGGCGCGCGCGGAAGGCACCGTCCGCAACCTGCGCGACCGCCGCTTCGACCTCTACCATATCGACTGGGACAGCAACCCCGACCACGGCCACGCCCCCAGCGGCGGCCCGGTGCCGGCCGGCGGGCATAATTCGCCGGGCGGTGGGTGAGATAGGGGCAGACGGCCCTTATCCCGTCATGCCAGCGCAGGCTGGCATCTCAGGCCATGATGCACGCCATCTCCTGAGACCCCAGCTTCCGCTGGGGTGACGGAGTTGGGGTGGTTTGCGGAAGGTCTGCTTTCGGCTTACACATATGAGATGAACACGGCAGAGCCCAACGGCATATTGATCATTTTCGCAATCGCCGGTGCAGCTTATTGCGCTTATGAAATATGGTCTGGCTTTAAGAACGATCGTATGATTTTAATACTATGGACTAAATCCGAGGCGGTCAAACGGGAAAGTGCCAGCAAGTTCTACGTGTATTCCTCGTTTAACTTATGCATTTTGGCAGCATGCCTGTTTTACATATTCGCCTAGGTGCGCGTCTTATCACTCAATCTACATGTCTGCTTCGAAGCATCGGCCATTCACATTTGAACGGCTAAGAATGGCCCGAGAACCAACCATCACCCCCGTCATGCCGCGCCTGACCCGGCATCCCGCTTGCCTCCTCCCACACCGCCCAACGCGCCCTTTCCTATCCGCCGCCGCCATGATCCACCGGCAGCATGTCC
>JACESO010000121.1 GCA_013911745.1 Sphingobium sp.
AACATCCACACCGCGCCGGACCGCTATCTGTCCGCTAATCCGCACTTCGCCAAATCGGCTCTCGGCCGCTATGGTGCGCGGGACTTTCTGGCGCTGGTCGAACGCTATGGCATTGCCTGGCATGAGAAGACTTTGGGGCAGCTTTTCTGCGACGGATCGGCGAAGCAGATCGTCGCGATGCTGGTGGAGGAATGCGACAAGGGGTGCGTGACGATGGCGCTCGGCCAATCCGTCACGGACATCGGTCATGGCGATGGCCTCTATCGCGTCAGGCTGGGCGACAGGGAGCATCGTGCCCCGGCGCTGGTGCTGGCGACCGGCGGGCCGTCCATTCCGAAGCTGGGGGCGACGGGCTTTGCCTATGACGTGGCGCGCCGGTTCGGCCTTTCGATCGTCCAACCGCGCCCCGCGCTGGTGCCCTTCACGCTCGGGCCGGAGGAGGCGCTGTTCCAGTCCCTGTCGGGCGTGTCCGCCGATGTGGAGGTCCGTTGGGGCAAGACGCGGTTTCGCGAGGCGGCGCTGTTCACCCATCGCGGGCTTTCCGGCCCCGCGATGCTGCAGATCAGCAGCTATTGGCAGCATAGGACGGCGATCTGCGTCGATTTCCTGCCGAATCGTGCGGCGGGCTGGCTGATCGAAGCGAAGCGGGAACGACCGCGCGTGACGCTGCGCAAGCTGCTGACAGAGGCCCTGCCGGAACGGCTGGCCGATGCGCTTCTGTCCCGGCTGGACATGCACGGCGAATTGGGCGCGCAGAGCGACAAGGTGCTGCGGCGTATGGAGGCGCAGATCGCGGCCTGGCCGTTCACGCCATCGGGCACGGAAGGCTATGCCAAGGCGGAGGTGACGGTGGGCGGCATCGCGACGGCGGGCCTGTCATCGCGCACGATGGAAGCTGTGAAGGTGCCCGGCCTCTATGCCATCGGGGAAGCCGTGGACGTTACTGGCTGGCTGGGCGGCTATAATTTCCAATGGGCTTGGGCCAGCGGATGGGCGGCCGGGCAGGCGGTCTAGAGCTATAGGCCCGACGCGCTAGCGCAATCAGCTGACCTGCGCCCGCGCGGCGGCGATGCTGGCCTGAAGATGGGCGCGGCGGAATGGCTTGGACAGGCGCACCACGTCCGGCGCGATCAGGTCGATACCCTGATAGCCCGAGATGATGAGCAACGCGACGCCGGGATGATCCATCCGCAGGCGCAAAGCCAGTTCCGCGCCGGTCATGCCGGGCATCACATGATCGGTGATGACGATGTCCGGCGTGTAGCCCGCCTCGATCATCGAGATCGCCAGTTCGGCATGGTCGATGTCGATCACTTCATAGCCCATGTCGATCAGCATCTCGCGGGTGCTGTTGCGCACCAGCCCGTTGTCGTCGACCAGCAGCACCTTGCCCTGCGCCTTGCCATCGACTGCGTCCGTGGATTCGCTTTCGCCTTCCGGCTGCTTGCGCTGCTCGACCGGCAGCCAAAGCTGGACCTGCGTGCCCAGGCCCGGCGCGCTGTCGATCGCGAGTGCGCCGCCAAGCTGGCCGACGAGCCCGTGCGCCATCGACAGGCCAAGGCCCGTGCCTTGCCCTGCGGGCTTGGTGGTGAAGAACGGCTCGATCGCGGCGGCCTTCACCCGGTCATCCATGCCGATGCCGGTGTCCGCGACCGTCAGGCACACATAGCGGCGCGGCGGCAGCGGGTCGGGAAGGCCATCGCTGCGCAGTTCCGCCGACAGGGTAAGCCGTCCCCCTTCCGGCATGGCGTCGCGGGCATTGACCGCCAGGTTGATGATCGCCAGTTCAAGCTGGTGGCCGTCCGCACGGACCGGCGGCAGGTCGTCGGGCAGCTCGACGGACAGGTCGATGCGCGGCCCCAGCGTGCTCACCAGCAGCGCCTGCATCCCGGCGACAAGGGAGGCCAGGTCGACGGCCGTGGGCTGCAAGGGTTGACGCCGGGCGAAGGCCAGAAGCCGCTGCACGAGCGTCTGCGCCGTTTCGGCCGCCTGCATCGCCATCGCCGCGGTGCGTTCCAGCCGATCGGGCGCGCGGCCCGAAAGGATGAGGTCGAGGCCGCCGATGATCGGGGTCAGCAGATTGTTGAAATCATGCGCGACATGGCCGGTCAGCTGGCCCATGATTTCCATCTTCTGGATCTGGCGCAGCGTGTCCTGCGAGCGCTGCAGTTCCTTCGTCCGGTCGCGCACACGCCGGTCCAGCTGGCCGTTGAGCGTTTCGAGCGAGGCGAAAAGCCGGCCATTTTCCAGCGCGGTGGAGGCTGCTCTGGCCAAGGCTTCCAGCAGCGCGACCTGATTGTCCGTAGGTTCGGCCGCTTCGGACCAATAGGCCCCGACGGCGGCGATCGGGTCCGGCCGGCCGATCGGCACCATGATCATGCTGCGGACGAAGGTGCGGCGATAGGCGTCCACGGGCACGCGGGCATCCATGAACACGTCGGGGATGACGACAGTCTGGTGGTTCTGCATCGCCCAGCCTGATACGCAGCGCTGCATGGGGAAGCGCTGGCCCGCCCACAGCGGCTCCATCGCGTCCTCGGCGATATAATGGCATTTGTCTTCGTCGCGCAGGATGATGGCGATCCCTTCCGCGCCCACCGCGCGGCGGGCGAAGGCACGAAGCACCGATATGATCGCATCTACCGATCGTGCCCCGGCGAGGGCCTCCATCGCCTCGGCAGCCAGGCTCCACCGTGCGGCCAGCGCCTTCTGCTCCGAACCGTAATCGCCTTCAACCTTCTCACCCATGGGCGAACCTTCATGACGTGCGAACCGTTGCCTCTATATCATTGAAAGGAAGCGCAGGTAAAATCGGGTCGTCGCAAAACTGCCGGCAAGATGAGCAACAAGACCCTTATCGGATGTTAACCAGCAAGGCTTTTGGAAAGCGGCCGTCAGGGCGGCCCGTCGCTTTCTTCGGGCTGGGTGGGCGCAACGCGCGGCGGCGCGGCCTGCGGCGGCGGCGGAGCGGGCTGGTCCACCGGCAGGCGAATCTGATTCGGGCCGATATTCAGCGTCATGCCATTTTCATCGACGCCCACACCGACATTGCCGATGCCGCTTTCCAACGCGACGTTGGCGATGGCGTTGACGAGATCGGGATCCTGCTCCGCGTCGGACGTGTCCTCGACCGGCTCGTTGATCGCTCCGGCCATGAAATTGCGCCAGATGCGCGCGGGCACGCCTCCGCCCGCCGCGCCGCCGGGAAGCGGGGCATTGTCGTCATTGCCGATCCAGACCGCCGTGACGAGGCCGCCGGCATAGCCGACGAAGATGGCGTCACGACTGTCCTGCGTCGTTCCGGTCTTGCCGAAGGTGCTGGTCCGCAGCGCAGCCGCGCTGCCCGTACCGCGATTGGCGGCGGAGGAGAGGAGATCGCGGATCATGTCCAGCTGATCCTCGCTGAAGCGGCGTTGCCGCTGCATCAGTTTCTCGAACCAGCCCTGTTCTTCGGGCGGCAGGCCGTGCGCCATGACGGGGTAGCTGCCCGCCGCGACCGCCGCATAGGCCTCGGCCAGTTCGATGAGCGGGATTTCCGACGTGCCGAGCGCCAGGCTCAGATCTTCCGTCAGTGGGGCGGTGACTCCAAGATCGCGGGCGACCTTGATGACATTGTCGACGCCGACCTTCTGCGTCAGGCGCACGGCCGCGACGTTGCTGGATGCCGCGAATGCCTGGCGCAGGGTGATGCGGCCGCGATATTTCCCGCCATGATTGGCCGGGCGATAGGTCCCGGTGGTGATCGGCGTGTCGTCGATCATATCGTCGGGCGACATGCCCGCGCGGAAGGCGGCGAGGTAGACGAACAGCTTGAAGGTCGAGCCGGGCTGCCGCCTTGCCTGCACCGCGCGGTTGAAGCTGCTCTTCGCATAATTCTTGCCGCCGACCATGGCGACGACGCTGCCATCGGGCTTCATCGCGACTAGCGCCGCCTGCGCCTGCCCCAGCGGCGCGCGGCGGATCGCGGCTTCGGCCAGGCGCTGGATGCGCCAGTCGAGCGTGGTCGCGATGTCCTGTTCCCCATAGACCGCGCCCGCCCGGTCGCGTGCGTGGGGCAGCACCCAGTCGGCGAAATAGGTGCCGCTGGTCGGATCCGCCTCCTCATGCACGTTGAGGCGCGCGGGGGGCAGGGCGTTGCGTTCCGCCTGCGTGATATAGCCCGCGTCGACCATCGCCTGCGTCACCAGCGCGGCTCGGGCGCGGGCACCCTTCAAATTGGTGGTGGGCGCGAGGCGCGAGGGCGCTTTCAAAAGGCCCGCCAGCATCGCCGCCTGCGGAATGGTGAGCCGGTCGGGGGCGCGGTTGAAATAATGGCGGGCGGCCGCGCGCAGGCCGTAGACATTGTCGCCGAAATAGACGTTGGAGAGATACCGCTCCATGATCTGGTCCTTGGTCAGCCAAACCTCCAGCCAGACCGCGATCAGTGCCTCCCGCGCCTTGCGCCCGAAGGTGCGGTCGCTGGACAGGAACACGCCCTTCGCCAGCTGCTGGGTGATGGTGCTGCCGCCCTGCGATGCGCCGTCCGACCAGAGATTGTGCCACATGGCGCGGGCGATGCCGCGGGGATCGACGCCCCAATGGCTCTGGAAGCGCCGGTCCTCGATCGCCATGAACGCCTGGGGCACATGGGCGGGCAGTTCGGCGACGGTGACGGGCCTTTCGATCACCGCGCCGCGCCGGGCGATCAGGTGCCCGTCCGCCGACATGAGCGAGATGCTGGGCGGGGCGATGGGCTTCAGCGACCGCGAAAGGGGAGCCGTCACCGCCAGCCACGCGACAAGGATCATCATCAGGGCCAGGCCGGCCGCCACGATCCATCCGAAAATCTGAAGCCGGCGACGCCAGGGCGTGGGCCGCGCGAAGGCGCTGGGCGGACCTTCGCCAAAGGGGCGCGGATCGGAGAAGGCGGGCTCGGCGGCAGGATCGTGCATCGGTTCGGTCATGCTGTATTATTCACATCATACAGTCAAGGTCTGTCCCGCGCCGGGACAGCGGGATATTAACCAGGAATCGCGATGGCCGAATTGGTAAATTATCCGTTAACAGCATCGCCATGCGAAACCGACCGCTCGTCCTCACCACCGAATCGGCCCGCCATCCGTTCCGCCAGCGGCTGCCGGCCCATGTGCTGCGCGTAAGGCAGGAACCGGCCCCCTGCCGTCGCCCTGCCGATGACGACAAGGACTGGAAATTGTTCGGATTGAGCTTCGCAGCCTTCTTCACGGCTTTCTACAGCTTCATCTTCTAGGCTTCCTGGCAAAGGGGGCCGTCGCAGGCCTTGTGCAGCTTCCACGCCATCGCGGCGCAGGGGAGGGACAGCACGGCGACAAGCAGCAACTGCATCACCACTGAAACACCTGCGATGCTGAGGCCGATCGCGCACAGTGATCCCGCCACCATCGCGCCCGAATTGACGATATTGTTGGCCGCCACGGTGCGCGCCGCCTCGCATTTTTCGACCGTGGTGGTGAGGAAGGCGTAGAGCGGCACCACGAACATGCCGCCGAAGGTCGCCACCCCCAGCAGGCAGAGCGACAGCGGCACGGCCAGCCGATGGGCCAGGAAATCGGCCAGCGACAGCATTTGTCCGTCCGGCGCGGGCGTCCACAGGTCGCACACGACATGGAAAGCCACGATGCAGGCGCCCATGCCGATCACCGATGCCGGCGCATATTTGGCTGAGACATGCCCCTGGAGCAGCCGGTTGATCGCGATCGACCCGATGGCGATGCCGATGGAGAAGATGGCGAGGAACAGGCTCGCCACCGGCTTGTCGGCGGTGAGGACATTCTTCACCAGCGGCGGGAACTGAATGAACAGGATCGAGCCAACCGCCCAGAAGAGGCTGATCGACATGATCGCCAGGAAGAGCCGGCGGATGTGCATCGTCCCGCGTACCAGCGCGATCGACGAGCGGATTATGTGATAGTCGATCGGCTGCGCTTCGAGCAGGGAAGGGGCGGACGGCACCTGCCGCCCGGCGACGTAGCCGATCAGCGCGGTCACGACGATGCCGACCGCCGCCGCTTCTACCGGAATGAGGCCAGCCAGGATGGTGCCGGCGAGAATCGCGATATAGGTGCCTGCCTCGACAAGGCCGGTGCCGCCCAGCACCTCGTCGTCGTGGAGATGCTGCGGCAGGATCGCATATTTGATCGGGCCGAAGAAGGTCGAGTGGATGCCCATCGCAAACAGGGCCGCCAGCAGCAGCGGAATGGCGATGCTGTGGACCGCGATGCCGCTCCAGATCAGGGCCAGCCCCGCCGCTCCGACCGCCATGATGAGGATTTCGGCCGCCTTTACCCAGCGGATGATCGTCGCCTTGTCGCGTTGGTCCGCCAGCTGTCCCGACAGGGCGGACAGGAGGAAGAAGGGGAGGATGAACAGCCCCGTCGCCAGCGCGGAGAACCATGTTTCGGACCGTTCGTCATTATAGACCTGATAGACGACGAACAGCACCATCGCGTTCTTGAACAGATTGTCGTTGAACGCGCCCAGCAGCTGGGTGATGAAAAGCGGCAGGAAGCGGCGCTTGTTCAGGAGCCTGAGAGAGGCTTGCATGGATGAGGGAGTCTTCTTACCCGTTAGCGACCGGGCCGGGGTCTAGCCGCTGGCAGCCTCCCTGTCCAATGCGAAGCGCGCACGGCCGCAAGGCCCGATCGCGTCGCTTGTGCGATGCTTCGGACTGTGGCAGTCGGCAGCGATGCTGACGCTGCCCAACCTGCTGACGCTTTCGCGCATCCTTACCGTGCCGTTGCTGGTTGCCCTGCTCTGGCCGGACGAGGTGGCGGGAGTTGGCCTCGGCGCACGCTGGACCACCGGCTATGCGCTGGCGTTCGGCCTCTACTGCCTGATGGGCGTCACCGACTATTTTGACGGCTATCTGGCGCGCGCGCAGGGCACGGTCTCGAAACTGGGCGTGTTCCTCGATCCCATCGCCGACAAGATCATGGTGGGGGCGGTGATCCTGATGCTGGCGGCGACGCGCGATATCGTCGGCGTTCACCTGGTTGCCGCGATGATCATCCTGTTGCGGGAAATCGCCGTGTCGGGCCTGCGCGAATTTCTGGCCGGGCTCCAGGTGTCGGTGCCGGTGTCCCGGCTTGCGAAATGGAAGACGACCTTCCAGATCATCGCGCTGGGCGCGCTGATCCTGGCGGGCGCGGTGCCGCAATTCCCCTTCGTGCAGATGGTCGGCATCGCGACGCTGTGGGCGGCGGCAATCCTGACGCTGATCACCGGCTGGGATTATCTGCGCGTCGGCATCAGCCACATGGATTGAGCCATGCTGAAGATCGTCTATTTCGCCTGGGTTCGCGAAGCCATCGGCCGCGACGAGGAACAGATCGAGCGGCCGGGGCCGGGTTCGACCGTGGCCGACTTGATCGCTCTGCTCGTGGCGCGCGGAGGCGGCTATGCCGAGGCGTTGGCTGACAGCAGCCGCCTTCGCGCCGCCGTCGACCAGCGGTTCGTGCCGATCGACAGCCCGATCGGCGACGCGCGCGAGATCGCGCTCTTCCCCCCGGTCACCGGCGGATGAGGCGCGTCGCTGTCCAGACG
>JACESO010000122.1 GCA_013911745.1 Sphingobium sp.
ATGCGGGCGCGGAGGGGCTGAAGGCACTGGTCGTGGAGGATATCGCCATCGGCGGGCAGGCGGGCACGTCCAGCCGGATCGAAAATTATATGGGCTTCCCCACTGGCATCTCGGGCGCGGACCTCGTCTGGCGTGGCGAGGTGCAGGCGATGAAGTTCGGCACCCGCTTCGTCATGCCGCGCCGGGTCGATCGACTGCACCGGTTGGATGACGGCCAGTTCTGCGCCACCTTCGACAATGGGCATCAGGTGCGGGCAGGGGCCATCATCGTCGCGACCGGGGTTCAATATCGTCGCCTGCCGATTCCCCGCTTTGCCGAATTTGAAGGGGCGGGCATCTATTATGCCGCGACCGACAATGAAGCGCGCTATTGCCAGGGTGCGGAGGCCATCGTCATCGGCGGCGGCAACAGCGCGGGGCAGGCGGCCATGTATCTCAGCCGCACCGCCGCCCATGTCCGTCTGCTGGTGCGCGGCCACACGCTCGCCACCTCCATGTCCCATTATCTGTCCAGCCGGCTGGAGGCCGACCCCGCCATCAGCATCGAATATGGCGCGCAAGTGGTGGCGCTGCACGGCTCCGGGACGCTGGATGCCGTCACGATCCGACAGGAAGGCGTGGCGGAGGACCACATGGTGCCCACCTGCGCCATGTTCGTCATGGTGGGCGCCGCGCCCAATACGGACTGGCTGACCGGCCTCGTCGCACTGGACGAGAAGGGGTTCGTGATGACCGGGGACGCGGTCGAGGGCGGATCGCCCTACGCCACCTCCTGCCCCGGCATCTTCGCGGTGGGGGACGTCCGCTCCGGCTCCGTCAAGCGAGTCGCGTCGTCTGTGGGCGAAGGGTCGGTGGTCATCTCGCGGGTCTGGGACTATCTCAACGACTGACCGCCGCCCTCAAAAGCGGCCTGTTGCATGATCCAATCGCGAAGGCATCGCATCGCCTCATTTTCCGGCCGCGACATCAGGCGGGTCAGCCAGTAGCCTCCTGCGTCGATCATGATCGGGAACGGCTGGACCAGTTGTTCCGCCGCCAGTTCCCGCATAAACATCGCCGGGGGCGCAAGGGCCACGCCAAACCCCCCGATCGCCGCCGATATCATCAGGGCGGAACTGTCGAACATGGGGCCTCGCTGCAACGGAACCGGCGCGCCCGCCGCCTTGAACCAGAGCGTCCACTCATCGGGGCGGTAGGATCGAAGCAACCGCTCTTGGGCGAGGTCGGCGGGCGAGGTCAGCCGCGCCGCAACGGCCGGCGCGCACAGAGGGGTGAACGGCGCATCCAGGATCGGATCGGCATGGGTGCCGTGCCATGCGCCGTCCCCGAACCGGATCGCGAAATCCAGCGCTTCTCCCGCCAGGTCGACACGGTTGTTGTTGGTGGAAATCCGCAGGTCGATGGCCGGATGGGCGCGGGCGAACGCATCGAGCCGCGGCAGGAGCCATCCGGTCGCGAACGTCCCGACCACCCCGATCTTCACCACCTCGCGAAAGCGGCCGCCTTCATACCGATCCAGCGTCGCGCCCATGCGGTCGAACGCATCGGCCAGGACGGGGACCAGCGCATGCCCTTCGTCCGTCAACGCCAGTCCGCGGGGCAGGCGGTGAAACAGGCGCGCGCCGATCCGTCGCTCAAGCTGTGCCACATGATGGCTGACAGCCCCCTGGCTGACGCACAGTTCGATCGCCGCCCGCGTGAAGTTCAGGTGTCGCGCCGCCGCCTCGAAGGCGCGCAGGGCGTTGAGGGGGAGCTGGGCGCGATCCATAATCCTGTCATCAAATAATCTCATGGCTTTGTCGAGGAATGATGCTTTGTGCCCTTCTCACCGGATCGGCATCTCCGTGGCGAAGGGAGATGAAAATGTCTGCAGTGTTACGCCTCGCGGCGGCGGTCGCCGTCCTGAACCTTATCCCCGGCGTCACGGCGGCGGGGGCACGCCCCATTGCTACCGGCCACGGCGTCGCTCCGGCGGACGATCCGCTGACCCGCCCGATGGCCCTCGACATGGCGGGGGAATGGCTCGCCCCTGTGCCGCCGCAGCGGGTTTTCGGCCGCAGCTATCTGGTGGGGTTCGGCGGACTGAGCGTGGCCCTGATCGACACCGGCGCTGGCCTGATCCTGATCGACGCAGCCTTGCCGCAGGCCGCGCCCGCCATATTGGCGAATGTCCGCAAGCTGGGCTTCGATCCCAAAGACATCAAATTTATTCTGAGCACCGAGCCGCATTACGACCATTCCGGCGGCATTCCCGCTCTGGTCCGCGCGACGGGCGCCGTCGTGGTGGCGAGCGTGCAAGCGGCAGAGGGGCTGCGCGCCGGTCGTCATGCAGCCAGTGACCCGCAACATGGCTATGGCGGCGCGTGGCCGGCCGTGGCGCGGGTCCGCACGGTGCGCGACGGCGAACGCGTGACGCTGGGCCGCACGGCGATCACGGCGCATGCGACGCCGGGGCACACGATGGGCAGCATGAGCTGGAGCTGGAATGCGTGCGAAGGCCGGAAATGTCGCCAGATCGTCTTCGCGTCCAGCCTCAACCCGGTGTCCGCGCCGGGCTATCGCTTCACCGCGCCGTCAAGCGCCCCCATCCTGAAAGGATTCGCGGCCAGCTATCGGGGCATGGAGGCGCTCAAATGCGACATTTTGATATCGGCACATCCCGACAATGCGGGGAGCGGACGCTATGCCAGCGGTCCGGGGGCCTGCCGCCGCTATGTCGAACGGTCCCGCCGTCTGCTGGCGAAGCGCCTAGCTTCGGAGCGCAAACGCCCCTGATTCATTCTGCCCCGACGAGCCCATGCCGACCAGCCGGGGAGGCGTCGCGAGCGCGTCCGAAGCGCGTCGGGGAAGCGTCGGGAGCGCTTCGCGGACGCTTCGGAAGCGTTTTCGGCGGATTTCCGGGACCAGACGGTGTGAACTTCGTAGGAGCGCTCGATCGTCCACCCCAGCGCCGCTTGCATGCCTCAAAGCAAATCCATCGCTTGGCGCGGAGCGGCCCGCTGCCTATCTCTGCCCCATATCGAATCGCTACCTGAGTGAAAGCTGACATGAGCGCCACCCATTCCACCCGCATGTTGATCCTGGGTTCCGGCCCCGCCGGCCTGTCCGCCGCCATCTATGGCGCGCGCGCCGGCCTAGCGCCCATCGTGGTGCAGGGGATGCAGCCGGGCGGCCAGCTCACCATCACCACCGACGTTGAAAATTATCCCGGCTTCCGCGACGTCATCCAGGGCCCCTGGCTGATGGAGCAGATGCAGGCGCAGGCCGAGCATGTCGGCGCGCAGATGATGTACGACCAGATCGTCGACGTGGACCTTTCCGAACGGCCCTTCCGCCTGCGCGGCGACAGCGGCACGCTCTATGTCGCTGACACGCTCGTCATCTGCACCGGCGCGCAGGCCAAATGGCTGGGCGTCGAGGGCGAGGAGCATTTGCAGGGCAAGGGCGTTTCCGCCTGCGCCACCTGCGACGGTTTCTTTTATCGCGGCAAGAAGGTGGTGGTGATCGGCGGCGGCAACACCGCGGTCGAAGAAGCGCTCTACCTCACCAACCACAGTCATGACGTGACGCTGATCCACCGCCGCGATTCGCTGCGCGCGGAAAAGATCCTGCAACAGCGGCTCCACGCCCACCCGAACATCAAGATACTCTGGAACAAGGCGGTCGAACGCTTCGTCGGCGGCGGCGCGCCGGAAGGGCTGGTTGGCGTCGACCTCATCGACACGGTGACGGGGGAGAAGAGCCATGTCCCGACCGACGGCGGCTTCGTCGCCATCGGCCACCATCCCGCGACCGAGCTTTTCGCTGAGAAGCTGCCGCTCGACGAAGGGTATATCGTGGTGGAAAAGGGCACGACCCACACCGCCATTCCCGGCGTCTTTGCAGCAGGCGACGTCACCGACAAAATCTATCGCCAGGCGGTGACGGCCGCAGGCATGGGCTGCATGGCCGCGCTCGATGTCGAGCGCTTCCTGCAGGAACAGGATTTCGAGGAACTGGTGGAGGCCTAAGCATTTTCGAAGCGGACGAATCGTCCGCTGGCTCGGAAATGCGGCAATCAGAACGTTCTAAGCCTCGGCCGTCTTCATCCGGGTGAAGGCCAGCAGCGACCCGAACGTCTCGAACGTGTCGCCGTCGATATCCTCATCCTCGATGAGGATGCCGAACCGGTCCTCCATCTCGGTCAACAGCCCGGCGACCGCCATGGAATCCAGTTCGGGCAGCGCGCCGAACAAGGCGGTTTCGGCGTCGAAGCCATCGACCCGCTCCTGCGTCAGGCCAAGCACGTCGCGCAGCAGCGTGCGAAGCTGGGTTTCCACATCGGCTATCCGGTCGACCGGTTGGGATTGATGGGCTTGCATGATGCGCGCTACGTAATGGCTGCCGGCCTAGCCGACAAGCGCGGAAATCGCCGTCCGTGCCGCAGGCAACCAGGCCGACGCGAAGCGCGGGTTGAAGGCGTCGATGCGGTGGAGCGGGATGCGTACATCCATCCAGTCGCTCTTATACGTATTGTCGCCGGTGCCGTAGTCGATCGTCTCGACCCGATCGACATCGATGGCATGGGCGAACATGGCGTGGCTGAGCAGCGTGCCGGGCGATCGCGCGTCGAGCGCGCGATCATGATTGAGCTTGTGGATCAGCGCCGCGCCGCCCTCCACCGTCCACAGCTGCGCCGCCACCGCACGGCCGTCCCGCCGCGCGACACCCAGCCGCAGCCGCCCCGCTGCGCCCTCCCGTTCCGCGATCTCCCGCAACAGCGCCAGCCCGCCCGCCGGCTCTGGCTCTTTCCAGCTACTCTCATGGACCGCGACATAATCCGCCCACAGCGCGTCGGAGAGCATGTCGTGAATGGACAGCGCGAATGGATCGGCACGTCCCTTGCGCCGCACCAGCGCCCGCAACCGGCCCGGCCGCCCCGACCAGTAGTCGGCGAAGCTGCGCCCCTCGACCCGCAACAGGTGCCGTCCGCCCATCGGCCTCGCCACTGCGAACCAGCCAGTCCGGCGCAGCGCCGCCAGCAGTTCGTCCGGCGCTTCCAGCGGATAAAGATCGACATGCGCGCGCCCGTGCATCATCTGCCGCGCCGCCGCGTCCAGCAACCTGACCCGCGTCTTGCCGTCCGGCTCGCCCAGAAACAGCGGTGCCCAGCGGAAACTATACCAGTTGGCGAGCGCGGTCGCCTGCCGCGGCGCGGGAGACGCCAGCATCATCCAGACTTCGGCATGGCCCTCCACCGCCTGAATGATGCGAGGGGATGTTCCGGCCAGACAATGGCGATGCAGCGCCTCATACCACTCGATCCGGTCGAACAGCGAAGGCAAGGGCGCGGGGGACAGCCGGGACGCAAGCGCGCCCCGCACCTCCTCCATGCTGTGATATTCCCTTGACGCCAGCAACCGACTATCTCCACCGCACGCTCGCGCCATCTGTAGGACCAAAAGATCGCCATGGAGTTAAGCGCCTGTGACTGAAGCCCATCCGTTGATCGACGGCGCGGAGTTTCGTCCGATCGACCATCTGCTGCTGCGCGGCAGCGCCGAGCGCATGGCGCTCGACGGGCGGTCGGGCAGCTATGACTATGCGGAACTGGAGCAGGCGCTGGGCCGTCTCGCCGCCTGGCTAGCCGGTTTCGGCCTGGAATCCGGCGCGCGCGTCGCGAGCTGGATTGCAAAGGGGCCGGTCGCCGCGCTGATGCCGCTCGCCGCGCCGCGCGCCGGCCTCGTCCATGTGCCCATCAACCCGCTGCTCAAACATGCGCAAGTCTCGCACATCCTGTCGGACAGCGGCGCGCGGCTGCTGATCGGCACCGCCGCCCGGCTCGATACTCTGCTGGATGGCGACGTGCCCGCCGATTGCCAGCTTCATAGGGAGGACGACGCAGCCTGCGCCATGAGCGGTGGCGATCCGCTCGGCCCCTCATCCGCCACGCCGGACGAGAAAGCCGCCATCCTCTACACCAGCGGATCGACCGGACGGCCCAAGGGCGTGGTCCTGACCCACGCCAATCTTTGGCTGGGGGCGGTCGCCGTGGCCGACTATCTGGAGCTAACGGCGGAGGATCGCACCGCCTGCGTCCTGCCCTTCAGCTTCGACTATGGCCAGAATCAGCTGCTTTCCACTTGGTATGCGGGCGGGTGCGTCTATCCACTCGACTATCTGACGCCGCGCGACGTCATGAAGCTGGTCGATCGGCGCGACATCACCACGCTGGCCGGCGTCCCGCCGCTGTGGGTGCAGCTTGCCGAACTGGACTGGCCTGCGGAAACAGCCGAGAAGCTCAAGCGCCTGACGAACAGCGGTGGCGCGCTGACGCGCCCACTTGTCGCGAAGCTGCGCGCGCTGTTTCCCGACGCCCATCTCTATCCCATGTACGGCCTCACCGAAGCCTTCCGCTCGACCTATCTCCCGCCGGCGCTGGTGGAAGCGCATCCCGATTCCATGGGCCGCGCCATTCCCTTCGCGGAGATATTGGTGGTCCGCCCCGATGGGAGCGTTACCGATGACGACGAGCCGGGCGAACTGGTCCATTCCGGCCCGCTGGTCGCGCAAGGCTATTGGCGCGATCCCGTCCGCACCGCCGAGCGGTTCCGGCCCGCCCCGAGCGCATCGCGCTATGGCGGCATGGCGGTCTGGTCCGGCGACACGGTGCGACGGGACGCCGAAGGGCTGCTCTATTTCGTCGGTCGGGACGACGCGATGATCAAGTCGGCCGGCAACCGGATCAGCCCGACCGAGATAGAGGAGGCCGCCGTTTCCGTCCCAGGCATTGCCGAAGCCGTCGCGCTCGGCATAAAGGACGACCGGCTCGGGCAGGCCGTGCGCCTGCTGATCCGGACGGCCGCCCCGCAAGCCGTGGAGGCGGTCGCCGCGCATCTCAAGCAGGAACTCCCCAACTTCATGCAGCCAAAGGACATCATCCTTCTTCCCGAATTTCCCCGCAATCCCAACGGCAAGATCGACCGGGTTGCTTTGGCGAAGGAGCATGGCGCGTGAAGCCCACCGGACCCATCCCGCCTTGGTTTACGGCGGAGGAAGGGATGCTGCTGATCGCCGGCTGCGGCGCGGCGGCGCTCGTCGATGAGGCAGGCGACACGCCGCTCTTCGCCTATGACATGGGGATTGTGGAGGCGCAGGTCCGCCGCTTCCGCGAAGCCATGACGGATGGATTGCATCTGCATTACGCCATCAAGGCCAATCCTTTTGCGCCTCTGCTCGCCCGCATGGCCGGACAGGTCGATGGTTTCGACATCGCGTCGGGCGGCGAACTGGACATGGCGCTGTCCGCCGGCATGGCTCCGGATCGCATCAGTTTCGCGGGGCCGGGCAAGCGGGATGACGAACTGGAAGCCGCCATCTTCGCGGGCGTCACGATCAACCTGGAATCCGAAGGGGAGGGGCGGCGGGCGCTTGCGGCCGCCGACCGGCTGGGCAAGACGCCGCGCCTCGCGGTGCGGGTCAATCCCGATTTCGACCTCAAGGGATCGGGTATGCGCATGGGGGGCGGGGCAAAGCCCTTCGGCGTGGACGCGGACCGTTCCGCCGCGTTGGCG
>JACESO010000123.1 GCA_013911745.1 Sphingobium sp.
GTGGGAAGCCGCTGGCTATACCGTGCGCGGCACCGCGCTCTCGGGTATCGCCGCCGAGAATCTCGAAGGCGGTTCGGGCATCGCCTCGCGCACCATTGCAAGCCTTGAACATAGCTGGGCGCGCGATCGCGACCGGCTCGGTGCGCGCGATGTCCTCGTCGTCGACGAGGCCGGCATGATCGGCACGCGCCAGCTCCAGCGCGTCCTCGCCGAAGCCGTAACCGGCGGCGCCAAAGTGGTGATGGTCGGCGACGTCCAGCAGCTTCAAGCGATCGAGGCCGGTGCTGCGTTCCGGCTGCTCGCCGAGCGCCACGGCGCCGCGGAGATCAGCGAGGTGCGCCGCCAGTCCGAGCAGTGGATGCGCGAAGCCACCCGCATGTTCGCCACCGGCCGGATCGGCCAGGCGATCGCCGCGTATTCCAATGCCGGCATGGTCCATGCCGTCGATACGCGCGAGGCCGCGCGCGCCGCACTGATCGATCGCTGGGATGCCGAGCGCCGGGCGGAGCCCGCCGCGGCGCGCATCATTCTCACCCACACCAACCAGGAGGTTCAGATGCTGAACCGTGCCGCACGCGACAAGCTCATCGAACAAGGACAGCTCGGCCCCGATGTCGCCGTCATGACCGGGCGAGGTGAGCGGGTGTTCGCCGACAATGACCGCATCCTGTTCCTGAAGAATGAGCGCGACCTTGGCATCAAGAACGGCACGCTCGGCACGGTTGAAAAAGCGGCGAGCGATAGCCTCGCGGTGCGGCTCGATGACGGGCGGCGGATCGATGTCGATTTCAAATCCTATGCTCATGTCGATCACGGTTATGCCGCCACCGTCCACAAAACGCAGGGTATGACCGTCGATCGGACGCATGTGCTGGCGACGCCGGGGCTCGACGCGCACGCATCCTATGTCGCGCTCTCGCGCCATCGGACCGGCACCGCCCTCCATTATGGGCGTGACGATTTCGCGGATGAAGCCAGGCTGCGGAACACGCTCGGCCGCGAGCGGCCGAAGGATATGGCGCTCGACTATCAGGGACGTAGCGCGACGCCACCGCCCATGTCACCGCCGCGGGACTCGGCGCCCGACTCCACTGGCACACGCACCGCGGCGGCTCCCGCGCCAGCCCGCGAGGATGAGCGGGGCGTCGCGGCGCTGGTACGGCGGATGTTCGGCCGCGGCGGCGCGGGCCATGCCCCTAGCGGCGAGGCCGACCGGGAAGAGGGTAGTAGCGTCCGGCGCGACGCGGCGCGGCAGCCCAGCCGCGATCGCGGGGCCGAGTCGGGCCGCTGGAACGACCGCGCCGCAGATCGCACGGCGGCCCGCGACAATGACGCCGGGCGAAACGGCCGGGCGGACGAAGCCGCCCGTGCGCCCGCCGCCACCCACGCTGTCGAGAATGGCCGAGCGGCCGCCAATGGTCGCGCCGCCGATCCTGCCAACAGCGAGCAGGCCAATACGCTGCGTGCGATGGCGGCGGCGCGGGCGAGCGCTCCCCAGCAGACCCCGGAGAGCATGCGCGAGGCGCTGGCCGCTGCCGCGAAGGTCGTGCCGGGTCTCAGCCGCGATCAGGACTATGGAGCCGAACGATGATCGCGCCGGGCGGCGGCGGTGGCGCGGGCGGGCGCGGCCCCGATCCCGTCATCCAACAAATTGCCTTCCTGTCGGCGATTGTCGCGATCTGGGCGTGCTGGCCGCTGGTCCGCCTCCAGATCCCGCTCGCCGATCAGTTCAGCATGACCGCGCTCGCGCGTGAGCATTGGGACCATCGCGATGCGCTCGAGCCTTATCTCGATCAGCGCTGGGCGTGGCTTGCGCTCAAACATTATCATCTCTGGTTCGCGCTGGCCTCGCTTCCCGGCGTGATTGCTGTCAGCATCGTCCAGAGCGTCGATCGACGCACCGCCTGGCCGATTGTCCATGCCCCGCTCGGTTGGCTCGGCGGCGCTGCGCTGGGTTATTGGCTCTACACCAGCTTCCGGACCGACAGTTGGCCGCTCGCCGTGATGATGCCGGCGACCTTCGCTTTCCTGATGGGTGCGATCGCCGCCCGGCTCGCCGCCTGGCCGCGCAAGCTCAAACATCTGCGCGGCACAAGATTGCGCCCGTTCACAGGTGGGCGCGGCGGGCGGTTGCGCGCGCGCCTGACCGGCGGTGTGGCGCTCGCCGGCGTTCCGCTTGCCCACGAGGACGAGACGATGCACATCGCCGCGATCGGCGCGACTGGCTCGGGCAAGTCGACGGCGCTACGCGCCCTGATGGCCGACGCCTGTCGACGCGGCGACCGGCAGGTGGTGGCCGATCCCGAGGGCGCGGCAATGAGCGCCTTCTTCCAGCCCGGCGACGTCATCCTCAACCCGTTCGACCAGCGCTGCGCGCGCTGGGACCTGCTGGCCGAGGTCGAGCGGCCGAGTGACTATGCCTTCCTCGCCCAATCCTTGCTTCCGCATCTCGGGGTTGGTGATCATGACCAATGGATCACCTATGCCCAGCAACTGCTCGCCGCCGCGCTCGAAAACCACATCACGCTCCAGCTCGGCTCGGTCAACGACTTCGTCAGCCGTCTGGCGTCGGCGCCGGTCGTCGAATTGAAGACACTGTGCCAGGGCACCCCGGCAGCGCGCTATTTCGAGCCAGGCGGCGAGCGCATGCTGGCGAGCATCCTTGGCACCTTGGCGCCGGCGATCGGGCATCTGCGCTTCATCGCCGCGCTTCAGGGCGAGCCCTTCTCGATCCGGCAATGGATGCGCGGCGGCACCGGATCGCTTTGGCTGCCTTATGCCGCCAACCAGATCGCGGCGCTGCGCGGGCTCATCTCCTGCTGGATGAACATCGCCATTCTCGAAACACTATCGCTGCCGCCAGCCCGCGACCGGCGCATCTGGTTCCAGATCGACGAACTCGATGCGCTTGGCCGGATCGAAGGGTTGAAGGATGCCCAGGCGCGGTTGCGCAAATTCGGCGGTTGCGTGGCGATCGGATTCCAGAGCTTCGCCCAGGTCAAAGCGGTCTATGGCGAGGGCGCTCACACGATCATCGAGAATTGCGGGAACCTGCTGCTGCTGCGCTCAGGCACCAGCGACGGCGGCGGCACCGCCAAGCTCGCTTCCGATCTGATCGGTGATCGCGAGGTCGAACGCGACGATATCAGCCGTTCACGCACGCGCGGCCGGTTCACTTCTCGCTCGATGTCAATGCAGACCAAACGCACCGTCGAGGATGCCGCGCTCGCCAGCGAAATCATGCAACTCGCCAACCGAGAGGGCTATGTGAAACGCGCCACCAGTCGGCATTGGGTCAGGGTCCGGTTTCCCTATGCCGATTATCATGAACGGGTCCGACCGTTCGAGCCGGTCGGCTGAACCAATCCAGTGATGCTATTCGCCATGGCCCTAGACCAATTCCGGGCAGATGGGATCATTTTGCCGATTCAGAAACCTCGATAAAACAGAAAGATAGAGCGGCCGATCTAATTTGGTCAGATCGAAAACTGCTGTTAAGAAAAATGCAGCGCGGGCAAACCTTGTTCGATGGTGGCCGTCGCTGCAGTCACGACCGGGGCACCCGGGCGGGAGACATAATCCAGCGTACGAAACGCCGCCTGCCAGCGCTGGCGGTCGACGTCGCAGAGCAGATAGCCGCGACGATCATTTGAATATTTCAGAAAGGAATTCTCGTGCAGGATCTGTTCCGCACCCGCGCGGCGATCAGCACCGTCCCCGCCAGAAGAAATTGACGTACTGACGAATTCAACGGCGACCGCATCGCCCTCGCCGTTGTTCCGCCGCAGCTCTCCCGCAAAATTCTGATGCTCGTCGCCGGTCAGGACCACGGTGTTGCCCAATCCCTTGAACATGTTCAACACGCGTTCGCGCGGCGCGTTATAGCCGCCCCAACTGTCCATGTTGCGCAGCGGCCGGGGTTCGTCGCCCGTGCGGCGGTCGAGCGGCATCATCATTACCTGCTGGGCAATGGCGTTCCAGCGCGCGGCCTTCTGTTTCAGATTGCCCGCCAGCCAGGCCTCCTGCGCCATGCCGATGGTCTGGGCTTTTGGATCGTCCCAGCCGGGACAATAAGGCTTGAACCCGTCGCCGCAGGGCTGGTCGGTGCGAAATTGGCGTGTATCCAACAAATGCAGGTCGAGCAGATCGCCGATCACTGCGCGGCGATAGATCTGCATGCTGCCAGGCGCTGGGAAGGATGCGGCGCGAAACGGCATATGCTCATAATAGGCCTGAAAGGCTGCGGCACGACGCAAGCGGAATATCTCCGGCGCGGTGCCGTTTTGATCAATGTCGCCAACCCAGTTATTCTCCACTTCATGGTCGTCGAAGACGGCGAACCATGGCGCGGCGGCATGTGCTGCCTGCAAGTCCGGATCGAGCTTGTACTGGGCATAGCGGCGGCGATAATCGTCAAGGCTGTAAAGAAGCTGCCCCTGATGTTCCCGCACCGGCGGACGCGCCGCACCATCGCCGCCGACCCGAACCGGGCTGCCCGCACCTTCATAGATATAATCGCCGTAATGAAAGACGAAATCGACCGCTTCGCGCGCCATATGGCCATAGGCAGTGTAGAAGCCCTGCTCGTAATTCTGGCAGCCGACCACCGCAAAACGCGCCTTATCCAGCGCCGCGCCGCGCACGGGCAGAGTCGAGGCCCGTCCCCGGGCAGAACGCTCCCGACCGATCGTGAAACGATACCAATAAGGGCGTGCAGCCTGCAGGCCCGTCACTTCGACATGAACCGAATGCGCCAGTTCAGGCCGCGCGATCGCCGTCCCCCTGGCGACGATGGTCTGGAAACGCTCGTCGGCGGCGACTTCCCAATCGATCGGCATAGGCGCCATCGGCATGCCGCCATGTTCGGCCAGGGGTTCGGGTGCCAGCCGTGTCCAGATCACAAAGCCGTCCGGACTGGGATCCCCCGACGCAACGCCAAGGCGAAAGGGGTAGGAGAGGAATATTTGCTGAGCCCGGATGATGGCTGGTGCGCTTATTGCGCCGCCCAGCGCGGCCGCGCCGACGATCATCTGCCTGCGGGAAATCATGTCGGTCATGCCTTGCGCCTCTTCACGGTTGAAAGTCGCTTCTTGGGCACACTGCCGAACGACGTTCGTCGCTTGGGATCGCCGAAGAGACGGTTCAGATAGGCGGCCAGACGAACCCCGGCCTTTTCCAGTTGCTGGTCCAACAGCGCCTTGTTGTTGAACGCATAACTGTACGGGACATTAGGCGAGTCTGGATAGATGCGGTCGCGTATCTCGGCACTCTCGCCGATCCAGACCAGCGGATCGGCCGTGCTCCATTGTGCCTGCAGGGCGGGCGTGATCCTGGCTCGCAACCAATCCGCCCATTCGGTGAAAGACAGTTGTTCCTGATCGATAAGGCCTGAATCCCACAGGGCATGGAGGTTGGTTTCATGCCCGCCAAACATCAGGTGGACGTCATTCCCGCCGCGATCAATGCCATTATTGGTGTGCAATGGCTGATGCAGATCGCCGACGATATGGATAATGAAACGCAACGCCAATTGCTTGGCGGCCAACGGCGCTTTCGGGTCGCGCACCGTTGCCGAGAAGGTTTTGAGCGCGGTTGCAGCATCGCCCTGCGGTGGCGCGCCCACCTCGGCATAGGTCTTGCCCTTGGGCACCGTCACGATGTGGTAAGGGCCTGCCTCTTTCTGCCAGAATTCCTCCGGGCTGGCGCGCATGAAGTCGGGCCAGGTCGACGCTTCCGCAACGCTTTCCCTGTCCAGAATGCGCGCAATCCCGGCTTTCGCGTCGGCATCGAGATAGCCTTGCGCCAGCGCGCCGACGATGCGATGCCCGGTTTTACCCCAGGCAAGTGCGGCGGATGGTGTAAATCCGGTGGCCAGCAGCAGGACCCCGGTCACGGCTTTGACGCTGCCCGCTTGCAGGAGCTTCTTGAAATATATCGACATGATGGAGTTCCCGGAAAAACCCGCCTTCGGGGCCGAAACTCCGAAGGCGGTCAGGCGCTGGGGATCAGAAGCTGACACGGACGCCAAGGCGGATCGTGTAGAGCGAACCGCCGAGACTGATGTTCTGTTCGTTCGGTTCGATATATTGCGAGTAGCGATACTGCGCGCAGGCCTGTGTCGGCTGATTGGTTATCGCGGGTGCCGCCGCCGTACCGGTCGCAACCGGCTGGCTGAGGCAGGATACGCGGACCACGGCGAGCGCGGAGCCTTGGGTGGTCAACACACCCCAACGCGGGTTGATGAGGTTCAGGACGTTTTCAACATCGCCGTACAGCGTGATGCGCGACTTGCCGACAAAGGTCGGAACTTGCTGCGCCACATGGAGGTCGAGCCGGTTGCTCGCATGGCCACGCGCGATATTCTTACCGGCGATCTGGCCACGGAAATCCTTCAGTCGCGTCCGGGCGATGAGCGATTCGAGCGCAGCCTGGGTTTGCGGAGTGTCATAGCTTACCCTGGGATCGGCTGACCCGGTCGGCACGTATAGCAGATACCGACTGTTCCCTCCGATTGTGCCGAACACCGGCGACCGGGTCTGGCCCGAATTATCCTGAAAAGTGTAGCTGTAGGGGTTGCCGGCCTTGGTCTCACCGTAAAGGCTGATCGACGTCAGGTAATCGCCGAAAAACGCGCGCTCATAAACAGCGCCATATTTGAACTGCCATTTTACCTGGTTGTCGGCGGGACCCAACGCCGCGACGTTCGGATCCGCGTAAACCGAACTGTTGTAGTTGGACAGTGCTACCGATGCGCTTGACGATGACCGTTCGGTGATGTCGGACAGCGTATAGCTGCCGTTCAACGACAATCCCTTGGCCAGCCCGCTGTCCCATGATTTGTCGATGCGGACGACGCCAACATGGCTGCGACCGGCCCCGGTGTTGAAGATCACAAAATCGCCGCTGCCGCTATCCTGCAGGCCTGGAAAAACGCCGTAGCGTGGGCGACCGTCAGGCAACGTCCCCGTCTGCACCGAACGGATATCCCTGAACAGCACTTGGCTGCGTTGTTTGTTGAACAAATAGCTCAAACCGATGTTCCAGCCATCGCCGAGCGGCCCGAAGTTGAATCGATAATCCACCGACAAAGTGGCGCGCCACACCGATGGGATACGGAAATCTGGCGCGATTGCGTCGGTTTCAGCAGCTTGGAGTGAAGCGATGTTGGTCTGCAGGAAGTTGAGCAGCGTCGGGTTGAACGACGCGCCAGTCACACCACGCAGCGCGGCATCGCCAACCGCGTTGGGAACGCCGTTGGTATAGCGGTTGGTCCCGCTTTGATTATTGTTGAGGTTGACGTTGACGGTATTGGTCAAAATGCCGGACTGGGCAAAGCTGTTTTCAAGATAGACCGTCGGCGGCACTCCGGCGAAAATGCCGCCCGAGCCGCGAAATTTCAGCCGGGTGGTGGG
>JACESO010000124.1 GCA_013911745.1 Sphingobium sp.
GCATGTCATAGACCACCGAAGGCGCGGTGGTGATGAGGTCGAGGTCGTACTCGCGGGTCAGCCGCTCCTGGATGATCTCCAGATGGAGGAGGCCGAGGAACCCGCAGCGGAAGCCGAAGCCGAGCGCGGCGGAGGTTTCCATCTCGAAGGAGAAGCTGGCGTCGTTCAGGCGCAGCTTGCTGATGCTGTCGCGCAGCTTCTCGAAATCATTGGCGTCCACCGGGAAGAGGCCGCAGAAGACGACCGGCTGCACTTCCTTGAAGCCGGGCAGCGGCGCAGCGGCCGGGTTCTTGACCGTGGTGATGGTGTCGCCGACGCGAGTCTGGCTGATGTCCTTGATCTGCGCGGTGATGAAGCCGATCTCGCCGGGGCCAAGCTCGGGCAGCGCCTCGATCTTGGGACGCATGCAGCCGACGCGGTCGATCAGATGCTCGGTGCCGCCGATCATGAACTTGATGTTCTGGCCCTTCTTGATGACGCCGTTGACGACGCGCACCAGGATGACGACGCCGAGATAGGGGTCGTACCAGCTGTCGACCAGCATCGCTTCGAGCGGCGCGTCACGGTCGCCCTTGGGCGGCGGGATCTTGGCGACGATGGCTTCCAGCACCTCGTCGATGCCGATGCCCGACTTGGCCGACGCCAGCACCGCTTCCGAAGCGTCCAGGCCGATCACCTCCTCGATTTCGGCGCGCACCTTTTCCGGCTCGGCGGCGGGCAGGTCGATCTTGTTGAGGACGGGCACGATCTCATGGTCATGCTCGATCGACTGATAGACGTTGGCGAGCGTCTGCGCCTCCACGCCCTGCGCCGCGTCCACGACCAGGAGCGCGCCTTCGCAGGCGGCAAGGCTGCGCGACACTTCATAGGCGAAGTCGACATGGCCCGGCGTGTCCATGAGGTTGAGTTCATAGGTCTCGCCATTCTTCGCGACATAGTCGAGGCGCACGGTCTGCGCCTTGATGGTGATGCCGCGTTCCTTCTCGATATCCATATTGTCCAGCACCTGCGCGCTCATCTCGCGGTCGGAAAGGCCGCCGGTGCGCTGGATCAGACGGTCGGCCAGGGTGGATTTGCCATGGTCGATATGCGCGATGATGGAAAAATTGCGGATATGGCTAAGGTCGGTCATCGCGCGCCGATAGCAGCGATTCCCGGCCCTGTCAGCAGGATCGCGCGCCTGCGCCATTGCACGGTGCGGACCGGCGCGCCGCTTGGAAGCGGAGCGGCTTTATGGTAGGTCGGCGTCATAACAAGGGACGCGTCAGATCATCCTTCTAAACAGGGAAATGGGGGTTTTTATCATGCGTGGATTGAAGATGCTGGCCGCGGCAGCGGTCTGCTTCGCTACGGCGACGTCGCCTGTACTGGCCGCCGAAAAAGGATCGTCGGGCCGGCAGGCGCAGGTCAAGAAGCAGATGGAAATCCCCCATTGCACCAAGCGGCTGGGCACCGTCGCGATCGTCGAGCCCGACAATCAGTGGTGGCGCGAATTCAACCTGGGCAGCCCGGAAGCGATCATCAAGCTGTTCGTCCAGCAGTCCGGCTGTTTCGGTATCGTCAATCGCGGCCGGTCGATGGCGAGCCGCAACATGGAACGCGCGATGGCCGATTCCGGCGAATTGCAGGCGGGATCGAACCTGGGCAAGGGCCAGGTCAAGGCGGCGGATTATTTCATTCAGCCCGACATCGTGACCACCAACAAGAATAGCGGCGGCAATGCGCTGGGCGGCCTGGTCGGCGGGTTCCTGGGCGGGCGCACGCTCGGCGCACTGGCCGGCGGCATTTCCATCAAGAAGAGCGAGGCCAACGTCATGCTCTCGGTAGTGAATGCCCGCACCACCGAGGAAGAGGTGATGGCCGAAGGCTATTTCCGCAAGTCCGACCTCAGCTTCGGCGGCGGCGGTGGCCTCGGCTGGATGGGCGGCCTCGCGGCGGTCGGCGGTGGCGGCTACCAGAATACCGACATCGGCCAGGTAATCGTGCTCGCCTATCTGGACGCCTATACCAAGATGGTGACGCAGATGGGCGGCCTGCCCGACAACGCCGCCGCGGCGGCACCCGTCGCGAAATAAGCAAGGATTTGAGGGCGCTGCCGGCTGGCGGCGCCCCACATCCTTCAGCCTCCGCTGGGCAGGGCATCCGCGACCGTCGGATGCGCATGGCGGCGGCGCTTCCACCAGCGGAGGATCGCGTCTGCCGCCGGACGCTCGACGAGCCGGTTGATCGCAAAGCCCAAAGCCAGCGCGACGATAAACGCTGCGGTGAAGCCGATCCAGGGGCTGTAGCCAGCCCGGGCGAGTTCCAGCATCACGACGAAGCCGACATGCTGGTGGATCAGGTAGAAGGAATAGCTGATCCCGCCGAGCCACAGCAGCGGGCGGACGGCAAGGAAGCGCAGCCGCCCCCGGATCAGCCCGAGGAAAGCGACGAGCAGCACGCCGCCCATCAGCGTCACGTCCCATGTCTCCATCGTCGCCAGCGACAGGAGCGCGAGAACGGCATAGGGTGCCTGCTGCCGTGCGGTGCGCTGGCCGGACCAGAGGCGGTAGGCGAGCATCCCCAGCATGAAGAAGGGTGCGTAGCGCAACACGAGCAGCATGATGAGCCGTTCCGGCATGTCGGGCCACAGCCACCAGAGCCAGCGCAGCGCCAGCCACCCCGCGAGCGCGGGTTCCAGGCGGCGCAGGCCGACGAATTTCCATAGCGCGATCATGCAGAAGTAGAAAGCGATCTCCACCGTCAGCGTCCAATAGGCGCCGTCCACTTCAGGCATGAAGGCAAAGCCCTGCAACATGGTGACGTTGGCGAGGATCGCCGCAGGCCCGATCAGAAGGCGGGTCGCGTGGGCGAGATATTCGATGCCCAGCGTCAGCATCATCGCGGTCAGATAGGCGGGATAGAGCCGGGCGAAGCGGTTGACGAAGAAGTCGCTGACGGTGCGGATGCGGTCGAGCGTGAAGAAGATCGCAAAGCCAGAAATGGTGAAGAAAAGCAGCACCCGGTAATTGCCGCCGGGAAAGCTGAAGGGCACATGGGCGGCCTGCGGGAAGAGTTCATGGAAGCGGGTCGAATAGTGGAAGATCAGCACGCACAGCGCGCCCAGGCCGCGCAAGGCGTCCAGTTCTGACAGGCGGCCATGACGATGGCGATACGCATCCATGAGACACGCCATAGCAACAGGACAGCAATGAAGCTGCCAGGATCGTGGTTAACATGAGGGCCTGCGGAAGGGCTTTTGTCCCGATATGGCGCGTCCTAGCGGGCCGGCCTTTCCGCGGCGCGCTTGAGACCCGCCAGCTGCGTCGCCAGCACCTGATCGACGAGCGGCGCAATCGCGGCCGGACCGCCACGGATATAGCCGCCCACGACATAGGTCATCACGACCTTTGCGCCTCCGGCCGACGGCGTGACGGCGAAATCGAGCGTGCCGACCGCGCCCTCGCCCTGGAGTGGCCCCAGCGCGCCGGACAGTCGCAGCCGCTGGCCCGGCATCGCCTGGACGACGCGCGCATGTTCGACGGTTCCGGCAGGCCCGGCCTTTGCCGGGATCGCCTCGCAGAAGCAGCCGCCTGCGTGGAGGGCGATCGTCATATTGGCTGCGTCGCCGCTATAGGTATGACTGCCCTCCCACCAGCGGCCGGGCTGCGCCAATAGCGCATAGACGGCATCCGGACCGGCGGCGATCTCCACGCTGCTCTCGGTCGAGAAGCCCCACTGGCTGCTGCCCGTCACGGCCGCAGGGGCCGGCGCGGCCATCGCCGCACCAACCCCTGCCAGAAACGCCATGATGCGCATATGTCCTCTCCCCCGTCTGCGGAGGGCAAGGATAGCTCAGGCCGCGCCGCCATCCAAGATGGCGGCGACCGCGGTCGTCACCTCATCGATGTCGGCCATGCCGTCGACCCGCGAGACGATGCCGCGCGCTTCGTAGATGGGCAGGATCGGCGCGGTCTTTGCGCGATATTCGGCCATGCGGGTGCGCACGGTTTCCTCATTGTCATCGGGCCGGCGCTTGAATTCGTGACCGTGACACTTGTCGCACTCGCCTTCTACCTTGGGCTTGTGGAAGCTGTCATGATAGCCTGCGCCGCAGGTGGCGCAGGTGAAGCGGCCGGTGATGCGTTCGACCAGCGCGTCCTCATCCACTTCCAGTTCGATCACATGATCGAGTGTGCGGCCGCGTTCGCCCAGGATCGTGTCGAGCGAATGGGCCTGCGCCTCGGTACGGGGATAGCCGTCGAAGATGACGCCGGTATCGGGCGACAACGCATCCAAAGCCTCGCCGATGATGCCGGACACGATCTCGTCCGAGACCAGTTCGCCCGCTTCCATCACTGCCTTCGCCTTGAGGCCGATCGGCGTACCCGCCTTCACGGCGGCGCGGAGCATGTCGCCCGTCGACAGCTGCGCCATGCCCCGGCTGTCCACCAGGCGCGTCGCCTGCGTACCCTTGCCAGCGCCCGGAGGTCCAAGCAGAATGATGTTCATCGCGCGCATACTCCCCTGTTCGTGCGCTGTATGGAAGGGCTGGCTTAGCGCAGCCGCCCTTTCAGCTTCGCTTTCTTGATGAGATCGCCATATTGGTGGGCGAGCAGGTGGCTCTGGATCTGCGTCACGGTGTCCACGGTCACGTTGACGACGATCAGCAGGCTGGTTCCGCCAAGGTAGAAGGGGATGCCCGCACGCGCGATCGCGAATTCCGGCACCAGGCAGATGAAGGCCAGATAGGCCGCGCCGATGACGGTGATGCGCGTCAGCACATAATCCAGATAATTTTCGGTGTTCTTGCCCGGGCGGATGCCGGGGATGAAGCCGCCGTTGCGCTTCAGGTTATCGGCCGTCTCTTCCGGATTGAACACCACGGCGGTGTAGAAGAAGCAGAAGAAGACGATGCCAAGGCCATAAAGCGCCATATAGAGCGGCGTGCCATGGGCCAGATACTGGTTCAGCGTCAGAACGAAATCGCCCAGCCTGCTCTCCCCGGCCACGGTGTTGCCGGCGAATTGCGAGATGGTGAGCGGCATCAGCAGCAGCGAACTGGCGAAGATCGGCGGGATGACGCCGGCGGTATTGACCTTGAGCGGCAGGTGGCTGCGGTCCGCCTGCATCAGGCCCTGGCGCGTCTGGCGCTTGGGATATTGGATGAGGACGCGCCGCTGCGCACGTTCCATGAAGCAGATCAGCAGCACCAGGCCAGCGAGCGCGGCCACGATCACGAAGATCAGCAGGCCGGAGATTGACCCTTCGCTGCCCGACTTGAAGAGGTTGCTGAGCGTCACCGGCAGCTGGGCGACAATGCCCGCCATGATGATGAGCGAGGTGCCGTTACCGATGCCGCGCGAGGTGATCTGCTCACCCAGCCACATCAGGAACATCGTCCCGCCGATCAGCGAGACGACGGCGGTCAGGCGGAACAGCAGGCCGGGATCAACCACTGCCTGAAGCCCCTGCTGCGCGCCGAAGCCTTCAAGACCCACGGCGATGAAATAGCCCTGCACGGCGGTCAGGCCGACGGTGCCGTAGCGGGTATATTGGTTGAGCTTCTTGCGGCCGCTTTCGCCTTCCTTCTTGATCGCCGCGAGCTGCGGCGAGAGGCTGGCGGCCAGCTGCACCACGATCGACGCGGTGATATAGGGCATGACGCCGAGCGCGATGAGGCTCATGCGCGACAGCGAACCGCCCGAGAAGGTATTGAAGATGTCGAGGATGCCGCCATTGGTCTGGCTGTAGAGCTGCGACAGGGCAGTCGGGTCGACGCCGGGCAGCGGCACGAAGCTGAGGAAACGGAACACGATCAGCGCACCCAGCGTGAACCACAGGCGCTTCTTGAGGTCGGTCGCCTGGCTGAACTTCGCCAGGCTGAGATTGGATGCGAGCTGGTCGGCTCTCGATGCCATGGTGGCTGCCCTTCAAATCACTCTGCCGGAAGCCGGGGGCTCCGGTCGGAATCGCTCATCCCCTTAGCGGGGCGCTTTAGCCATGTCGAACGGGAGTTGTCACATAAGCGACAAATGACGCCCCCTTAAAGCACATGACCCCGCCGACCCATATCGGGCAGCGGGGTCAGGCTTGCAAGTATCAGGCGTACGATCAGCCCTGCTTGGCGGCCTTCTTGGCGGCGAGGGCGGTGCCCTTCTTCGCCTTCGCCTTGTCGGCGGCAGCGACGACTTCGATCACCTCGACCTTGCCGCCTGCCTTTTCAACGGCCTCGATCGCGCCCTTCGACGCGCCGGCGACCAGCAGGTTGACCTTCGCCGTCAGTTCACCCTTGCCGAGCAGGCGCACGCCGTCCTTGCCGCCACGGGCGAGGGCAGCGGCCTTGAGCGCCGCATGGTCGATGGTGGCGCTGCTATCCAGCTTGCCGGCGTCGATCGCCTTCTGCACCGCGCCCAGGTTCACGATCGCGTAATCCTTGGCGAAGATGTTGTTGAAGCCGCGCTTCGGCAGACGCATGTGGAGCGGCATCTGGCCGCCTTCGAAGCCGTTGATGCTGACGCCCGAGCGCGCCTTCGCGCCCTTCTGGCCGCGACCGGCGGTCTTGCCCTTGCCCGAGCCGATACCACGGCCGACGCGCATCCGGCCCTTGCGGGCACCGGCATTATCGTTGAGTTCGTTGAGCTTCATATCGTGCACTCGCTTTCGCTATGTTCGCGCGAAGGCCCGATCCACCGGGATCGGGCCGTAGCCCCAGCGCAGGCCGGGGCCTCGTGAAGCTGGGTCTATCCCTACCGAGGATATACCCAGCGGCCTGAGATCCCAGCATTGGCCTTCGGCCGCCCTTCGGGTCGCTGGGATGACGGTCTTTAGTCGACCACTTCCACCATGTGGGGCAGCTTCTTGATGGCACCGCGGACTTCCGCGGTGTCTTCCAGCTCCACCACGCGGTGCATCTTGCCAAGGCCCAGGCCGATCAGAATCTTCTTCTGGTCGGCGGGGCGGCGGATCGGCGAACCGATCTGCTTGATCTTGATCTTCGCCATACCTGTTACTCCGCAATCGCTTCGGCGTCGGCCTGCGCGACATCGGCCGAGGCACCACCGCGACGCAGAAGGTCCGCGACCTTCTTGCCACGACGCTGCGCCACCGACTTGGGGCTGGTCTGTTCGCCCAGCGCCGCGAAGGTCGCACGGATCATGTTGTAGGGGTTCGACGTGCCGTTCGACTTGGTCACGACGTCCGCGACGCCGAGGCTTTCGAACACGGCGCGCATCGGACCGCCCGCGATGATGCCCGTACCGGCCGGAGCCGAACGAACCGTCACCTTGCCGGCACCGAAATGGCCGAGGCCGTCATGGTGCAGAGTGCGGCCTTCCTTCAGCGGCACGCGGACCATGGCCTTCTTGGCCGAAGCGGTCGCC
>JACESO010000125.1 GCA_013911745.1 Sphingobium sp.
GGCTGGCGGTCGCCTACGAACCCATCTGGGCGATCGGCACCGGCCGCATTCCAACGATGGAGGCGGTCGCCTCCATGCACGCCGCGCTGCGCGCCGCGCTCGCCACCCGGATCGGCGCGGAGGCGGACAAGGTCCGTATCCTCTACGGCGGATCGATGAACGGGGACAATGCCGCCGACCTGATGGCGCTTGCCGATGTGGACGGCGGCCTGGTGGGCGGCGCCAGCCTCTCCGCCGCGAAGTTCGCGCCGATCATCGAAGCGGCCGACAAGCGGATGAAGGCGGCGGCGTAAAGAGCTGCCGCCGATCCAAATTCGTCATGCTGAACTTGTTTCAGCATCCATCGCGCCTCTGGATTTCTTCGCATGAGAGGATGGATGGACCCTGAACCAAGTTCAGGGTGACGAACGGGAGAGGTGGGCTTGAACAGGCCGACGCTGACAGGTTGCCCCGACGCCCCATCGTCGCTATGTGCGCGCCAACACACCCATTACCGGACACAAACGTCGCATGTTCACCTTCCTCCTCGTCGTGCAGGCCATCGTGGCGGCCCTGCTGGTCACCGTCATCCTGATGCAGAAGTCGGAAGGCGGCGGTTTGGGCGTGGGTGGCAGCCCTTCCGGCTTCATGTCGGCGCGCGGCGCGGCGGATTTCCTGACGCGTTCGACGACGATCCTCGCCAGCATCTTCGTGCTGCTGTCGATCGTCATGGCGGTGATCGCATCGACGCGTCACGCGCCGGCCGACATCGACACCTCGCTGGTGCGTCAGGCGCCCGCGACCCAATCGGCTCCGGCCCAGCCGAACGCCGATCCGCTGGCCGGTGCGGCGAGCAACGCGGCGTCCGCGCCCGCGTCCAACGGTGCGGTTCCGCTCGCCAACTAACCGCTCCATCGATCCTTCGATCTTTTTTTAGGCGCGCGTGGATTCGCGCGCTTGCCCTTTGTTGTTCCGAAAGGCTAAGCCTCTCCTCCCATGACGCGGTATATTTTCATCACCGGCGGCGTGGTCTCCTCGCTTGGTAAGGGCCTGATGGCCGCATCCCTTGCAGCGCTGCTGCAGGCGCGGGGTTTCCGTGTGCGAATCCGGAAATTCGATCCCTATCTGAACGTCGATCCCGGCACGATGTCGCCCTATCAGCATGGCGAAGTCTACGTGACCGACGACGGGGCCGAAACCGACCTCGACCTTGGCCATTATGAGCGCTTTACGGGCGTTTCCGCGCGGCAGAGCGACAATGTGACGCAGGGCCGCGTCTACCAGACGATCATCCAGCGCGAACGGCGCGGCGATTATCTTGGCGCGACGGTGCAGGTGATCCCGCACGTCACGGACGAGATCAAGGCGTTCGCCACCGCCGACACCGAGGATCTGGACTTCGTCCTGTGTGAGATCGGCGGCACGGTGGGCGATATCGAGTCGCTCCCCTTCATGGAGGCGATCCGCCAGCTGCATAACGATCTCGATCGCGGCCAGTCTATCTTCGTCCATGTGACGCTGGTGCCCTATATCGCGGCGGCGGGCGAGCTGAAGACCAAGCCGACGCAGCACAGCGTCCGCGAACTTACCTCGCTCGGCATCCAGCCCGACATCCTGCTCTGCCGCTGCGAAAAGCCGCTGCCCGAAAGCGAGCGGCGGAAGATCGCGCTCTTTTGCAACGTCCGCCCCGAAGCGGTCATCCCGGCGCTCGACGCCAAGAGCATCTACGCGGTGCCCGAACAATATCATGCCGAGGGGCTGGACGAGGAAGTGCTGCGCGCCTTCGGCATCGCCGACGCGCCCGCGCCCAGGCTCGACCGCTGGACCGACATCATGGACCGGCAGCAGAACCCGGAGGGAGAAGTCACGATCGGCGTCGTCGGCAAATATGTCGGCCTGCTCGACGCCTACAAGTCGCTCTACGAGGCGCTGACCCATGGCGGCTTCGCCAACCGGGTGAAGGTCAACATCAAGTGGATCGACGCCGAACTGTTCGAGAAGGGCGATGATCTCGCCGTCAGCCTTGAACCGATGCACGGCATCCTCGTCCCCGGCGGCTTCGGCGTGCGTGGGTCGGAGGGCAAGATCGCGTCCGTCAAGTTCGCGCGCGAACGCAACGTCCCCTTCTTCGGCATCTGCCTCGGCATGCAGATGGCCTGTATCGAAGGCGCGCGGAACACGGCCGGCATAGCCGAAGCCTCCACCACCGAATTCGGCGAAACGTCGGAGCCGGTCGTCGGCCTCATCACCGAATGGATGAGCGCCGAAGGCTTGCAGAAGCGCACGGCCGAAACCGACCTTGGCGGCACGATGCGCCTGGGCGCCTATCCCGCCAAGCTCGACGGCAACAGCGTCGTCGCGGGCATCTATGGCGTGACCGACATCAGCGAACGCCACCGCCACCGCTACGAAGTGAACGCCGGCTACCGCGACGCGCTGGAAAAGGGCGGCCTCATCTTCTCCGGCATGTCGCCCGATGGCACGCTGCCCGAAATCGTCGAGCGGCCCGACCACCCCTGGTTCGTGGGGGTTCAGTTCCACCCGGAGCTGAAATCCAAGCCCTTCGATCCGCATCCGCTCTTCGCCAGCTTCATCGAGGCGGCCGTCAAGCAGAGCCGGCTGGTTTAAGAGAATCGGGGCCAATCAGGCCCCGTTTTCGCATTACTCTGACGGCGTCAGCTTCAGCAGCCTGCCCTGCGATCCGTCCCTGCCATCCTCCAGCAGCCATAGCGCGCCGTCCGGCCCTTGCTCCACCTCGCGGATGCGGGCGCCCATGTCCCACTGGTCCGCCTTGGACGCGGTGTCGCCGTTCAGCTTCACGCGCACCAGGCTCTGACTGGACAGGCCGCCGATGAACAGGCTGTTCTTCCACTGCGGGAAAAGATCACCCGAATAATAGGCCAGCCCGGCCGGCGAGATCACCGGGTTCCACCAGACCTTGGGCGCCTCGAACCCGTCGCCCGCCTTGTGGTCGGGAATGTCCCGTCCGTCATAATGGCTGCCGTTGGACGCCAGCGGATAGCCATAGTTAAGGCCGGGCTTGATGAGGTTCACCTCGTCGCCGCCCTTGGGGCCCATTTCCTGCTCCCACAGCCGCCCGTCCTTATCGAACGCCAGCCCCAACAGATTGCGATGGCCATAGGACCAGATGGCGGGGTCAAAGCCCTTCGCCGCCAGCGGATTGCCCGCGGCCGGCGTGCCGTCCAGGTTCAGCCGCAACACCTTGCCCAGCGTCGCCTTCGGGTCTTGCGCCGGATCGAATTTCTGCCGCTCGCCATTGGTGAAGAACAGATATCTGCCGTCGGGCGAAAAGGCGATGCGCCCCGAATAATGGCCGTTCCCCTCGACATAGGGGCTGGCGCGGAAGATCACCTGCACCTTGTCGAGCTTCGTCGTCCCGTCGCTCGCCTGGTTGAAAATGCCCCGGGCGAGCGCCACGCCCTTCTCCCCGCCGCGCGCCTCGGAGAAGCTGAAATAGACCGCCTTGTCCTGTGCGAAGGTGGGGGAGGGGACCACGTCCATCAGCGCGCCCTGACCGGCGCTGTCGACTGCGGGAATGCCGGCCACGGGAATCTTCGTCCCGTTCTTCGGATCGAACAGGATCATCTCGCCCGCCTTTTCTGTCACCAGCGCGCGACCGTCCGGCAGGAAAGTCATCGCCCAGGGCGAATCGAAATCGGCGATGACCGACATCTTGAACGGCTTTTCGGCCGAAGCCGCGCTGTTCTGGCCCGTCGCATTCTCGGCCGAACAGGCGATGAGGATGAGGGGCATCGCGGCGAAAATGAAACGGCGCATCCGTGTCTCCCATGGATCGATGAAGCGATTTTGCTGACGGCTAGAATGTGTCGCAACGAATAATGTTGCAGAACCATGCCGCCCCGCCTATATCGCCCTTGCTTCCTTACATCGTCAAACATGTCGGGGTCGCGGGCGGAACGCTCGCGGCACGAAGGAAGCTGCACATTTGTATCTGGAGATTGCATGGCGGACATCGCCGCACTGACCGCGCTGATCGAACCCGAGGTGAAGGCCCTTGGCTTCGACCTCGTGCGCATCAAGCTGTTCGGGTCGGGCGACGACTATACGCTACAGATCATGGCGGAAGACCCCAAGACGAAGCAGCTCGTGATCGAGGATTGCGCCACCATATCGCGCCGCCTGTCGGACGTGCTGGACGAAGCCGACCCGATCGAGGAAGCCTATCGGCTGGAGGTCAGCTCGCCGGGCATCGATCGTCCGCTCACCCGCCTGCATGACTATCGTGAATGGGCGGGGCATGAGGCGAAGATCGCCGCGACCGAACTGGTCGAGGGGCGCAAGAGCTTTCGCGGCCTGCTGAACGGCGTCGATGGGGAGGATATCCTCTTCACCGATGCGAAGGCGGGGGATGTGCGCATCCCTTTCGGCCTCGTCCATGATGCGAAGCTGGTGCTGACCGATCGACTGATTTCTGCTACCATGCCGCTCTCTTCCGACGGGGCGGATGAATTTGAAACCGAGGAATAAGGGTTCATAACGTCATGGCCAACGCCATTTCCGCCAACAAGGCCGAGCTGATCGCCATCGCCAATTCCGTGGCGAGCGAAAAGATGATCGACAAGGCCATCGTCATCGAGGCGATGGAAGATGCGATCCAGCGTGCGGCGCGCGCCCGCTACGGCGCGGAAAACGACATCCGCGCCAAGCTCGATCCCGACAGCGGCGACCTGCGCCTGTGGCGCGTCGTGGAAGTGGTCGGCACGGTCGAGGATTATTTCAAGCAGGTCGACCTCAAGCAGGCGCAGAAGCTGAAGAAGGACGCCGTGATCGGCGACTTCATCGTCGATCCGCTGCCGCCGATCGATCTCGGCCGCATCGACGCCCAGTCGGCCAAGCAGGTGATCTTCCAGAAGGTCCGCGATGCCGAGCGCGAGCGTCAATATGAGGAATATAAGGACCGCGTGGGTGAGATCATCACCGGCGTCGTCAAGTCGGTCGAATTCGGCCATGTCGTCGTCAACCTAGGCCGCGCTGAAGGCGTCATCCGCCGCGACCAGCAGATCCCGCGCGAAGTCGTTCGCGTCGGCGACCGCATCCGCTCGGTCGTGCTGAACGTCCGCCGCGAAAATCGCGGTCCGCAGATTTTCCTCAGCCGCGCGCATCCCGAATTCATGAAGAAGCTGTTCGCGCAGGAAGTCCCCGAAATCTACGATGGCGTCATCACCATCATGGCGGCTGCGCGCGATCCGGGCAGCCGCGCCAAGATCGGCGTCATCAGCCGCGACAGCAGCATCGATCCGGTCGGCGCCTGCGTCGGCATGAAGGGCAGCCGTGTCCAGGCCGTCGTGCAGGAAATGCAGGGCGAGAAGATCGACATCATCCCTTGGAGCGAGGATACCGCGACCTTCGTCGTCAACGCGCTCCAGCCCGCGCAGGTTGCCCGCGTCGTCATCGACGAGGAAGAAGAGCGGATCGAAGTCGTGGTTCCCGACGACCAGCTATCGCTCGCCATCGGCCGCAGGGGCCAGAATGTCCGCCTCGCCAGCCAGCTGACCGGCAAGGCCATCGACATCATGACCGAGGCGGATGCGTCGGAGAAGCGGCAGAAGGAATTCGTCGCCCGCTCCGAAATGTTCCAGAACGAACTGGATGTGGACGAGACGCTGTCCCAGCTTCTGGTGGCCGAAGGCTTCGGCGAACTGGAAGAGGTCGCCTATGTCGAGGTAGACGAACTCGCGTCGATCGAGGGCTTCGACGAGGAACTGGCCGCCGAGCTGCAGAGCCGCGCGCAGGAAGCGCTGGAGCGCCGCGAGGCCGCTGCCCGCGAAGAGCGTCAGGCGCTGGGCGTCGAGGACGCTCTGGCCGACATGCCGCACCTCACCGAAGCGATGCTGGTGACGCTGGGCAAGGCGGGCATCAAGACGCTGGACGACCTCGCCGACCTCGCCACCGACGAACTGGTGCAGAAGAAGCGCGTCGATCAGCGCCGCCGCAAGAATGACAGCGGCAACGAGGACAAGGGCGGCATCCTGGCGTCCTACGGCCTCAGCGACGAGCAGGGCAACGAGATCATCATGGCTGCCCGCGCCCACTGGTTCGAAGAGGAAGCGTAAGAGACACATGCCTTTCGTCGACATCCGCCTGGCGGGCAGCGCCACTCGCGAGCAGAAGGCCGCGATCGTTGCTGACGTGACCGGGTCGCTCGTGGAGCGGCTGGGCAAGCCGGCGGCTGCCGTTCAGATCGTCATCTCCGAAATCTCCACCGAAAATTACGCGGCCGGCGGGCAATTGCTCGCCGACCGCGCCCCGACGTCTCAACCAAGGGAGGACGCCCATGCTGCGGACACTCCCCGATGAGAGAATAGCCGCTCCTCGCAGCGTTGGACTTGCCTTTCCATCCGCTCTGGCGGAGGCGCGCGCATGACCGAACGCAAATGCATATTGACCGGTGACCGCGCCGATCCCGACACGCTGATCCGCCTCGCAGTCGGGCCGGAAGGTCAGGTGCTGCCCGACATCCGCGCCAAGGCGCCGGGACGGGGTGCATGGATCGGCGTCACGCGCGCCGAACTGGAAGCCGCATTGGCGAAGGGCAAGCTCAAGGGCGCGCTCGCCCGCGCGTTCAAGGCCAACGAGCTTTCCATTCCCGACGATCTGCCGGCAATGATCGAGGATGGGCTGCGTCGCGCGCTGCTTGACCGGCTGGGGCTGGAGGCGCGCGCCTCCATGGCCCTGACGGGGTCGGAAAAGATCGACGTCGCCTGCCGCAAGGGGCAGGTCCACCTGCTGCTCCACGCCAGCGACGCCGCGGCCGATGGCAACCGCAAGCTCGACCAGGCATTGCGCGTCGGACAGGAGGCGGAGGGCACGGATTTGGCGGGGATAACCTTGCCTGTGGACCGAAACGCCCTATCTATGGCAATGGGGCGGGATAATGTCGTCCACATCGCGGTGATCGACTCGCGCGCGGCCTCGCGCCTGCGCGCGGCCATAGGCCGCTTGGAAAGCTATCTGGGTTGCGCTAACGGGGCGCCTGCGCGTGTGGGGCATGACTCCGCCGATGCGCCGGGCGTCAGCGGCTAGGCATCATATTGGGCGCCGACGGGCCTTTCCGGTCGGATGCATGTTTGAAGGGTATAGTTCAGTCGTATGAGTGACAGCAAGGAAGACAAGCCGGTTCTGGGCCGCAAGCCGCTGGGCATCAAGCGGACCGTGGAATCCGGCCAGGTGCAGCAGCAGTTCAGCCATGGCCGCAAGAATACGGTCGTGGTT
>JACESO010000126.1 GCA_013911745.1 Sphingobium sp.
ATCCAGACCGGCTTTGCCAAGTTCGGCGGGGTCAAGCGCCGCTTCACCAAGGTCGGTGAGATCGCGGTGGGCGGCGGCGAGGACGGCTTTGATCTCGACCGGGTGATGGCCGTAATCGTCGATCACGGTCGCGACGCCGCCGCGCGCGAAGGGGCGAAAGGCCGCGTCATCGCCGTGGTCCAACCGCACCGCTTCACCCGCCTGCACGACCTGATGGACGAGTTCCAGCAGGCCTTCAACGACGCCGACATCGTCTATGCCGCGCCCGTCTATACCGCGGGCGAGCAGCCGATCGAGGGCGTGGACAGCGCCGCGCTGGTCGCGGGATTGAAGCGGCGCGGCCACCGCAATGCCGCGACCGTGGCGGACGCGGCCGACCTTGCCGCGCACCTTGCCGCCGACATCCAGGCCGACGACATGGTCATCTGCCTTGGCGCAGGCGACATCACCAAATGGGCGGCGGGCCTTGCGCCTGCGGTCGCGGGAAAAGCGAAGGAAGCGGCCTGATGTTCGAGCTGTTCGCCGTTGGCCTCGAAATGCAGAAGCGCATGATCGACGCGCAGATGAAGGGCATCGAAGTCGCACGCGACATGGTCGAGGCGGCGCAGCGCCAGGTCGAGGTCGGACGCGCGGCAGGCCAGGCGGGCGAAGCCAATATGCGCGCGATGAAGGGCTGGATGAACCTGTGGGGTTTTCGTTCTTGAGCGAAACCCTCGCCCTTCCTCCGGTTCGCGGTTCGCTGAAAGCCGATGCCCCGCTCGCGCCGCTCGTCTGGTTCAAGGCGGGCGGGGCGGCGCAATGGCTGTTCGAGCCGCAGGATGGCGATGACCTGTCCGCCTTCCTGCGTAACCTCGATCCTGCCGTGCCGGTGATGGCGCTCGGCCTCGGCTCCAACCTCATCGTCCGCGACGGCGGCGTGCCGGGCGTGGTCGTGCGCCTGGGCAAGCCCTTCGCGAAGGTCGAGCGGCTGGATGCGACGACGCTCACCTGCGGCGGCGGCGCGTCGGGCATCCTCGTTTCGTCGACAGCGCGGGATGCGGGCATATCGGGGCTGGAGTTTCTCCGCTCCATCCCCGGCACGGTCGGCGGGTTCGTCCGCATGAACGGCGGCGCCTATGGGCGCGAGACGCGCGATATCTTGGTGGAGGCGAATGTCGTGCTGCGTTCGGGCGAGCAGGTGATGCTCTCCAACGCCGATCTTGGCTATACCTATCGCCATTCGACCCTGCCCGAGGGCGCGGTGGTGGTCAGCGCGACCTTTCGCGGCCATCCCGGCGAACCCGCCGCGATCCAGGCAGAAATGGACCGCATCGCCGCCGCGCGCGAGGAAAGCCAGCCGCTGCGCAGCAAGACCGGCGGATCGACCTTCAAGAACCCGGCCGGTCACAAGGCATGGCAGTTGGTGGATGAAGCCGGCTGTCGCGGCCTGACGATCGGCGGCGCGCAGGTGAGCGAGAAGCACACCAATTTCCTCCTGAACACAGGCGACGCCACCAGCGCCGACATCGAGGCGCTGGGCGAGGAAGTCCGCCGCCGCGTGAAAGAGAAAAGCGGAATAGAATTGGAATGGGAAATTCAGCGGGTGGGGTTGGCGAAGTGAGCCGTGGCCCCTGGCATGTCGCCGTCCTGATGGGCGGCTGGTCGGCGGAACGGCCGGTGTCGCTGTCGAGCGGGGAGGGCGTCGCCAAGGCGCTGGAATCGCGCGGCCATCGCGTCACGCGCATCGACATGGACCGCGACGTCGCCCAGCGCCTGGCCGAAGCGAAGGCCGACGTGGTGTTCAACGCGCTGCACGGCGTTCCCGGCGAGGACGGCACGATCCAGGGCCTGATGGACCTGATGGGCCTCACCTACACGCATAGTGGCCTTGCCACCTCCGTCATCGCCATCGACAAGCAACTGACCAAGCAGGCGCTCGTGCCCCATGGCATTCCGATGCCCGGCGGTCGCATCGTCGAGAGTGAGAGCCTGTTCGACGGCGACCCGCTGCCGCGCCCCTATGTGCTGAAACCCGTCAACGAAGGCAGCTCGGTCGGCGTCGCCATCGTCACGGCGGAGGGCAATTACGGTAACCCGATCGCTCGCGACAGCGTGGGGCCGTGGCAGGATTTCCCGCAGCTTCTGGCGGAGCCCTATATTCGCGGCCGCGAATTGACGACCGCCGTGCTGGGGGATGAGGCGCTGCTGGTCACCGAGTTGCGGCCCAAGAGCGGCTTCTACGATTTCGATGCCAAATATACCGACGGCATGACAGAGCATGTCTGCCCCGCCGACATCCCGGCGGAGATAGGCGAGGCGTGCAAGGCGATCGCGCTGCGCGCCCACCAGCTGCTCGGGTGCAAGGGGGCGTCCCGGTCCGACTTCCGCTGGGACGACAATCAGGGCGTCGAGGGATTGTTCCTGCTGGAGGTGAACACCCAGCCGGGCATGACGCCGCTCAGCCTTATGCCCGAACAGGCGGCGAAGCTGGGCATTGACTATGCGACTCTGGTCGAGACTATTGTCGAGGAGGCGCTGAACCGCGCCGCAAAGCCACAGGGGGCGGGACAGGCAGATGGCTGAGGCACGGATCAGGCGGGGCGGCACCGCGCGGCTGGGCAGCACCCGCGTCAGCGCGGGCGGCCGGGCGGCGAAGGGCGGCCGGGGCCGCGCGCTCAAGCGCCGCAGCTGGATCGACCAGCTTATCGAACTGCTGCCGTTCAGCGAGGCGACGCTTCAGCGCATGGCGAGCTGGGCGATCGTCGGGATCGTCGGCGGCCTGGTCATCGCCATCGCCATCTTCGCCGGCGTGCCGGGCATGATGAAGCAGCAGGCGGCGGAGATCGCCGCCCGCGCCGGTTTCGAGGTGGACAAGGTGGAGGTGCGCGGCGTCGAGCGGATGGACGAACTGCCCGTCTACAATATCGCGCTGGGCCAGGTGGACCGTTCCATGCTCTCGCTCGACCTGCCCAAGGTGCGCGAGGAGATGCTGAAACTCGGCTGGGTCAAGGACGCGCGCATTTCCCGCCGCCTGCCCGACACGCTGGTGGTGGACATCGTGGAGCGCGATCCGGTGGCGGTGTGGCAGCATGAAGGGCAGCTGCACCTGATCGACGTCAACGGCGTGGTGCTTCAGTCGGTGTCGACCAGCGCAATGCCCGACCTGCCGCTGGTCGTCGGTCCCAACGCCAACCGCCAGACCGCCGGCCTCAACAAGCTGATGGAAAACGCCCCCGCCTTGAAGCCCATGCTGGCGGGCGCGACCTGGGTCGGGAACCGGCGCTGGGACTTGCGCTTTCAATCCGGAGAGACGCTCTCCCTGCCGGAGGGCGAGAAGGACTCCGCATCGGCACTAGTCAATTTCGCGCGGATGGACGGGGTGAACCGCTTGCTGGGGCGCGGCATCGTGAAGTTCGACATGCGCGATCCCGACCGGTTCGTCCTCCGCCTGCCGCAGGGCCGGGTGGAGGAGAAGCCGGCGGATGACGTGAAGCCGGCGGACGTGGGCGAGGAAGGCTGAGGACGATGGCGCAGCCCAAGGTCGAAAAGCTCATCACGGCGGTCGACATTGGCTCATGGAAAGTGTCGGCGCTGATCGCCGGCCGTACCGACACCGGCGAACTCGCGATCCTGGGCACCGGCCAGCGGGAAAGCCGAGGCGTGCGGCGCGGCTTCATCGCGGACATGGAACGTACCGAACTCGCCGTGCGCGAGACGGTGGAGCAGGCCGAGCGTGTCGCGGGCACCAATATCGAGGATGTGTGGGTCAGCTTTTCGGGCGGGAGCCTGGTCAGCGATGTCGTCACGGTCGAGCGCGACATGGGCGGCTATCGCGTGGAGCAGGCGGACATCGACGACCTGCTGACCACCGGGCAGCAGGGCATCGACCCGGACGGGCGGGTGGTGCTCCATGCGCAGCCGACCTGCTTCACCATCAACGGCAAGGTGCCGGTCAAGAAGCCGCTGGGGATGCATGCCGACCTGCTGGGCGTCGACATCCATGTCGTGCTGGCGGACGGCGCGCCGCTCGCCAACCTGGACCTGTGCGTGCGCGGTGCGTACCTCAACGTCAATTCGATCGTCGCTTCCCCGATCGCCACGGGCCTTGCATGCCTGTCGGAGGAGGAGCGCGACCTGGGCGTGGCGCTGGTGGAGCTGGGCGCGGGCGTCACCAACGTCTCGCTCTATGCCGGCGGGATGCTGGTCGGGCTCCACTCCATTCCGATGGGCGCGTCCGACATTACCGATGACATCGCGTCGGCCTTCGGCATCCGCCGCAGCCAGGCAGAGCGGATCAAATGCTTCTACGGGTCCGCGATGCAGAACCCGCGCGACTTTCGCGAGATGATCGAGATCGCGCCGCCCCATGGCGACGCCGCGCTGCCGGGGCAGGTGGCGGGGCCGAACGCGGAGGGCGGCAAGATCACGCGCGCGGCGCTGGTCGGCGTCATCTGCGAACGGCTGAACCAGATCATGATCGAAGTGAATGCCGCGCTGTCCGGCATGGGGTTCAACTCCACCGGGCGGCAGGTGGTGCTGACCGGCGGCGGCGCGGAAATGAAGGGCATCGCCGACTATGCGCAGGGCGCGCTGGGCCGGGCAGTGCGGGTCGGGCGGCCGAGGGGCTTGTCCGCCATGCCCGAAGCGCATAGTGGCCCTGCCTTCGCGACATTGGCGGGCCTTGCGCTTTACGGCGCTTCCAACCCGGTTGATCTCCGCGCCATGGCGCCCGCGCCGCAGACGGTCCATCGTCTGGGCGCGCCGATATGGTGGCAACGGATGATGCGCGCGATCAAGACGAACTATTGAACGAAATTGGACGAAGACGAAAATAGCTGGTGAAATCCCCTATTTTCTGGTGTTAACAGTATATGACGGTGTCGCTTCCTGACGAGGAAGCCGAGGGAGCAGTAATTATGAGCATTGAGATCAGCCCGCCTCATGTGGACGAACTGAAGCCGCGCATCGCGGTGATCGGCGTCGGCGGCGCGGGCGGCAATGCCATCGCCAACATGATTGCCGCATCGGTGGAGGGCGTGGACTTCATCGTCGCCAATACCGACGCGCAGGCGCTGAACAGCTCGCCGGCCGAACGCCGCATCCAGCTCGGGCCGCAGATCACCGAGGGCCTGGGCGCGGGATCGCGGCCGGAAATCGGCAAGGCGGCCGCCGAAGAGACGATCGTGTCGGTCGAGCAGGCGCTGGAAGGCGCGCATATGTGCTTCATCACCGCCGGCATGGGCGGCGGCACCGGCACCGGCGCTGCCCCCGTCATCGCCAAGGCGGCGCGGGATCGCGGCATCCTGACCGTCGGCGTCGTGACCAAGCCCTTCACCTTTGAGGGCAATCGCCGCATGAAATCGGCGGAGGCGGGGATCGAGGAGCTTCAGAAGCATGTCGATACCCTCATCGTCATCCCGAACCAGAATCTGTTCCTGATCGCCAACCCCAACACCACCTTCAAGGAAGCCTTCCAGATGGCGGACGAGGTGCTGCAGCAGGGCGTGCGGTCGATCACCGACCTCATGATCATGCCGGGCCTCATCAACCTGGACTTTGCCGACGTGCGGTCGGTGATGGGCGAGATGGGCAAGGCGATGATGGGCACCGGCGAGGCGGAAGGTGACGGCCGTGCGCTTCAGGCGGCGGAAAAGGCGATCGCCAACCCGCTGCTCGACGGCGTGTCGATGCGCGGCGCAAAGGGCGTGATCGTTTCCATTGTCGGCGGCGACGACATGCGCCTGATGGAAGTCGACGAAGCCGCCAACCATATCCGCGAACTGGTCGATCCCGACGCGAACATCATCTGGGGCAGCGCGTTCAACGACAATCTCAACGGCAAGATCCGCGTATCGGTGGTCGCCACCGGTATCGACAATGATGTCGGCGCGCAGGCGCAGCCGCTGACCCAGCCGTTCAGCTTCGCCAGCCGTCCTGCCGTCTCCGTGCCGCAAACCCCGGCGGCCGCGCCGCGCGCGAGCGTGACGCCGCCGGCCGCAGCCGCCAAGCCCGCGCCGCAGCCGGAGCCCGAGGCGCTGGAACTGGACGTACCCGAAGCGCCTGCCCCGGTGCAGCCTGCCGCCGCGCAGCCTACGCCGGCGCCGTTCGCGCCGCCTAAGCCCGCCGCCGTCTTCTCGGACGAAGATCCCGACCAGGACGAACTGGTGCTGGGCGAAGACAGCGCCGAACCTGTCGCGACCCAAGCCGCGCCCGCCGCTCCGGCCCAGCCCGCCCCGCGCGTCGCGACCGGCGGCACGCTGTTCGAGCGCATGGCCGGCCTGACTCGTGGAACGGACAAGGCGGCTGGTGCGGATGATGCCGCAGCGCCGGGCGTGGACATTCCCCGTTTCCTCAATCGCCAGAGCAACCAATAAGGCAGGCGCGGTTCGCCGCGTCGTCATGAAAGCGCGCCGTCGACCGTCAAAGGCGGTCCGGCGCGCTTTTTCGTGGCGTCCATTTCCCATTCAGCAGGACTCTGGTTAAGGCTCCACCGTGACACGCATTTCCCTCCTGATCCCCGGCCTTGCTCTCCTCTCCGTCGCGCCGCTTTCCGCCCACGCGCAATCGGACCAGTCGCAACTGACTCGCCCCATTGGCGCGGCCGACCTCAACAGCAATCTTGCCCGGCTGGCGTCCAACCCGCGCGATATCGCCGCGCTGATCGGTGCGGGGGAGGCCGCGCTGGCGCTGGACGATCCGCGCGCGGCCGCCGGCTTCTTCGCGCGCGCCGAAGCGATCCAGAGCGGCAACGGCCGCGTGAAAGCGGGCCTTGGCCGCGTGATGCTGAAGCTCCAGAACCCGGCCGAGGCGCTGCGCCAGTTCGATCAGGCGACGCGCTTGGGCTATCCCGATGCGACCATCCTGTCGGACCGCGCGCTGGCAAAGGATATGTCCGGCGATCAGGCGGGCGCGCAGCGCGACTATCAGGCTGCTCTTGCCCGAACCCCGCAGGACGACGAACTGATCCGCCGCTATGCCGCCTCGCTCGGCATCTCGGGACAGGTGGAGGCTGCCGACAAGGTGCTGGAACCGTTGCTCTATAAAAGCGACCGGGCGGCGTGGCGCTATCGCGCGTTCATCTATGCGATGAACAACAAGCAGGCGGACGCGCGGAAGGTCGCGCTCCAGACCCTGCCCGAACAGCTCGCCACGGCGCTGACGCCTTATATGCAGAAAATGCCCTATCTGACGCC
>JACESO010000127.1 GCA_013911745.1 Sphingobium sp.
CGCGCCCTCCCGCCCCACATTGCCGCGCAGCAGCCACAGGTTGGTCAGCATGGTCAGGTTGTCGAAGCCGTGGACATGCTGGGTCAGCCCCATGCCCCACATGCAGATGGCGCGCTCCGCCTCGACATAGATCTGCCCCGCCGCTTCCAGATCGGCGCGGGACAGCCCGCTCTCCCGCTCTATCTCATCCCATCCGGTCGCGTCGACATGCGCCTTCATCGCGGCGAAACCCGCCGTGTGCTGCTCTATGAAGTCGATGTCGAGGACATGGGCCTGCTCCTGCGACCATCGCCGTTCCTCAGCCGCGAGCACATATTTGATGAGGCCGGTGATCGCCGCGATGTCGCCGCCTGTCCTGACCTGCAGATAGAGGCTGGAGATGCGCGTCGCCTTGGGCGTCAGCATCTCCACCGGGCTTTGCGGATTCTTGAACACCTCCAGCCCCTTCTCGACGATCGGGTTGAAGGTGACGATCTTGACGCCGCGCTTCACCGCCTCCTGCAAGGGATGCAGCAAACGCGGGCTGTTGGTGCCGGTATTCTGGCCGAAGAAGAAGATGGCGTCGCAATGGTCGAAGTCGGACAGGACGCAAGTGCCCACCGGCGAACCGATCACCGTCCGCAATGCCACCGACGTGGTTTCGTGGCACATGTTGGAACTGTCGGGCAGGTTGTTGTGGCCATAGGCGCGGGCGAACAGCGCGTAGAGATAGCTGGTTTCCAGGCTTGCCCGCCCGGACGCATAGAATATGGCGGACTTGGGATCGATCGCCTTCAATTCCCGGCCGATCGCCGCGAACGCTTCGTCCCAGGAACAGGGGACATAGATGTCCTGCTCCGCATCGAACCGCATCGGGTGGGTCAGGCGGCCAAGCTGCTCGAGATCATGGTCCTTCCATGTCTTGAGGTCGCTTGCCTTGTGCCTCGCCAGCACCTCGGGCGTGCAGCGGCGGCTGGTCAGTTCCCACAGCGTTGCCTTCGCGCCGTTTTCGCAGAATTCGGCGGCATGGGGATGTTCGGGCTTCCCCCACGCGCACGACACGCACATGAAGCCGCCCGCCTTGTTCATCCGCCGCAGCGTGTCGATCGCCGCGGGCGTGGGCCGTTCGCGCCAAGCGACTTCCGCTATGCCCCTCAGCGATCCCCATCCGCCTTCGGTCCCCTTGTAATGGACCGTATCCTTCCGCTTCGCCATCCGGGCAGTCTCCTGGTGCGATCGATTGCGCATCGGGCACGCGGCGCGACCGATCCTCATTTTGAGGACGGACGCGTCGGTCGTATCGCCGCTCGGGCGAAACAAGAAACGCGTCCGTCGCTGGTTGCCGGAAACTGGCGGGAGAGGCAATTTTTATCGCGCGCGGCGGACCTGCCTATTCATAGCGAAGGGCATGGATGGGATTGGTGCGCGCGACGCGAAAACTGTGCGCGCCGATGGTCGCCACCGCGATCAGCAGCGCCAGCCCGCCCGCCAGGATGAAGGGCAATGGGGTCAGCGTGATCCGCGCGTCGAACCCGTTCAGCCAGTCGCGCATCACCCACCAGGCGATCGGCCAGGCGATGATGTTGGCGATCAGCACCGGGCGGCTGAACTGCCACACCAGCAGCTGCACGATCCGTCCCGTGCTCGCACCCAGCACCTTGCGGATGCCGATCTCCTTGGTGCGCCGCTGCGCCGTGAAGGCGGAGAGGCCGAACAGCCCCAGGCAGCCCACGATCACCGCCAGCAGGGCGAAGGCGGCAAAGGCCTGCGCGCGCGATTCCTCGGCATGATAGAGGTCTCGCACGATGTCGTCGCCGAACCGTGCGCTGAACGGCACGTCGGGGGCCAGCCGCTTCCACACCGCCTCGATGCGCGCCAGCACCGCCGCCGGATTGCCGCTATAGCGCACCAGCATCTCGTTATGATTGTCCCGGTCATAGTAGAAGAAGATCGGGTCCAGCGGATCGCGGATCGACCGGAAGCGGGAATCGCGCACCACGCCGATGATGGTGACGGGCACGCTGCCGCCATATTCGTCCTGCACCAGGCTGGCCCGGACCTGCTTGCCGATCGCCTCCTGCGGCGATCCGAAGCCCAGCCGGCGGACGGCCAGTTCGTTGATGACCGCATTGGCCCCCCGCGCGGCAAAGGCCCGCTCGGCCGCCGGATCGGCGGGAAAAGGCCGCGTCGCATCGTCGATCGGGCGGTTGATGTCGAATGTCCGTCCGGCGATCAGCTTGATGCCCATCGTGTCGAAGAATTTGGTGTCGACCTGATAGCTGCCGATGTTGATCGGGTCGTGCCGCCCCGGCACGATGATGCCGTTGTTGGTGCTGTTCTTGGTGTTGATGCCGATGGTGGTGCGCCCGACCGCCGTCACGCCGTCCAGCTTGCCGATTTCCGCGACCATGGTGTCCAGCACGGGGTTGAGCTGGGGGCGGCTGATCCCGGAAATCTGGATGAGGCCCTCCCGCTTGTAGCCAGGGTCCGAATTGCGGGCGTAGATCGTCTGCGCATAGACGACGGCGGTGCAGATGATGAGCCCGATCGACACCGCGAACTGCGCCACCACGAGCGCGCTGCGCAACCGGCCCGATCCTTCCGCGTCCGCCGCCGACTTGTTCGCCTTCAGCACCCGCGCCGGCTGGAACCGCGACAGGTAGAAGGCGGGATAAGCTCCCCCTGCAACGCCGACGAACAGCACCAAACCGATAATGGGCAGGATCAGCCCGCCGCTGCCGAAATAATGCAGCGTCAGCTCCGCGTCGAGGAAGCGGCTGACCAGCGGCAGCAGCAATTCCGTGAGCGCCAGCGCCACCAGCATCGCCACCGCCGACACCAGGATGGATTCACCGATGAATTGCAGCACCAGCTGCCTGCGATTCGCGCCCAGCACCTTGCGCAGCGCCACTTCGCGGGCGCGCTGGCTGGCGCGGGCCGTCGCCAGGTTGACGAAGTTGACGCAGGCCATGCCCAGGATCAGCAGTGCGACGATGGCGAAGGTGATGATCGACCGGCGATCATTGCCCGGCGTCATCGAACCGCTCTGCGCCTTGCCCAGATGCACGTCACGCACATTGACCAGCGCGAAGTCCATGTCGTCGCCCTGGTTGAGCCGGCGACCGCCGAAAAACTGGTCGGGAATGTTGCGCTTTTCCCATTGCGGCAGTTGCGCATTGATCGCGGCGACGTCCGCGCCGGGCTTCAGCCGGGCATAGATCCATCCCGACTGCCAGCCATATTCGCGCAGGAAATCGGGCAGCTGCGCCCAGAAACTGACCGGGTCGTAGCGCGCCAGCATGGAGATTTTGAGGTGCGACGCCTTGGGCAGATCCTTCAATATGCCGGTGACGCGATAGTCGGCCGAATTGCCCCGCGAAATCAGCGTCAGCGTCTGCCCCATCGGGTTCTCGTCGCCGAACCGCCGCTTCGCCTCGCTCTCGCTCAGCACCAGATCGCCCGGCTTGGCAAGCGCGGTGCGCGGGTCACCCTTGACCAGCGGCAGGTCCAGCACGTCGAACAGCGGGCCGTCGACATATTGCATGTCCTCGACCTCGCTCGCCTCGCCGTCGCGCAGCACGACCGGCCCGGCCGACAGCATATGGACCGAAGCCTCGATCTGCGGAAAATCCTTCCGCAGCGCCGCCTGCGCGACATAGGGCGCCATCTGCAAATTGTTCTGCTGGCCGTTTTCGGGATCGGTATAATAGGTCTGGACCTGGAATGTCCGGTCCGCATCCCCCATCCAGCCGTCGAACGTCAACTCGTTGCGCACGAACAGCAGGATGATGAGGCAGGCGGCCATGCCGGTCGCCAGTCCCAATATGTTGATCGCCGCATAGGTCCGGCTCTTCAGCAGCGACCGCAGCCCGACCGTCAGATAGTTGCGCCACATGGGCTCGTCTCCGTGCGCTTGGGGGGTAGGGGGTTCAGGCGGCGCGGCGCCGTTCCTGCAGGACGCGGCCGTCCAGCATATGAACGACGCGGCTGGCATAGTCCGCATGGGCGGGCGAGTGGGTGACCATCACGATGGTCGATCCTTCGGCGTTCAGCGTCTGGAGCATCTTCATCACTTCCTCGCCATGGCTGGTGTCGAGGTTGCCGGTCGGCTCGTCCGCCAGGATGAGGCGCGGCTGCGACACCAGCGCGCGGGCCACCGCCACGCGCTGCTGTTGGCCGCCCGACAGCTGGCTCGGCCGATGGCGGGCGCGATGGGCGATGCCGACCCGGTCCATCACCGCCTCGACCTTCGCCTTGCGTTCGGACGCGGGCATGGCGTGATAGAGCAGCGCCAGCTCGATATTCTCAGCCACGGTCAGCTCGTCGATCAGGTTGAAGCTCTGGAAGATGAAGCCCAGATGCGTCTTGCGGATGCCGGCCAGCTTGGGTTCGGGCAGTCCCGCAATCTCGATGTCGCCAAAGCGGTAGGAGCCGCTCGACGGGCTGTCGAGCATCCCGATGACGTTCAGCAGTGTCGACTTGCCGCAGCCGGACGGTCCCATCACCGCCACGAATTCGCCTTCGAAAATGTCGAGGTCGATCGCATCGAGCGCGGTCGTCTCCACCATGTCGGTGCGATAGACGCGGCTGAGTTCACGCAGGCTGAGCATCGCTTGGGTCATGTCTTTGCCTTTCATTTCTGTTCGAGAACCAGCCGATCCTTGTCGGCGAGACCGGAATAGGGGGATGTGAGCACCTTCTCGCCTGGCTCCAGCCCGTCGAGGATTTCGATATAGTCGGCATTGCGGCGGCCCAGCCGAACCGCGCGCTTCACCGCCTCGCGGCCATCGGGCGTCACCACGAACACCCACGCGCCGCCGGTTTCGTTATAATAGCTGCCGTTGGGGATCAGCCGGGCGCGCACCGGGTCGCCCAGCGTCAGCTTCGCCTGCAACGTCTGGCCGCGCTGGATCTGCGGCGGCTCGCCTGCCAGGAACTGCAGGTCGATCTCGAACTGCCCGTTGCGCACCGTGGGATAGATTTTCGCGACCTTCATCGGGTAGCTTTTGCCGTTCCACTCCACGTTGGCGGTCTGGCCCAGCTGCACGCGCGGCAGATAATATTCGTCGATCGCGGCCACCAGCTTGTTGCGGCCCGGGCTGTCGATCTGCCCCAGCCGCTCGCCCCGCGCCATCGACTGGCCAACCTGGATCGAGAAGGCGGAGACGGTCCCGGCCACCGGCGCGCGCAGGTTCAGCGCCTCCAGGCTGCCGCGCGCCACCGCCAGGCTGGATTGCAGCGTGTCGGCCGACGCGCGCAACTGGGCGAGCTGGCTGGTCTGGAGCCGCTCGTCGTTACGCTGCGTCTTGGCCAGCACGGCATGCCGGTCGCGCTGATAGGCGATGTCGTCGCGCGTGTCGGCAAAGGTGCGCCCGGCCACGAAGCCGCGCGCGGCCAGAGGCGCTTCCCGGTCATATTGCCGCTGCGCCTTCTTGAGCGCGAGATCGGCCTCCAGCAGCGCGCGGCTGTTCGCCAGCCGGGTTTGCGACAGCGCCAGTTCCTGGCTGCGCATCGAATTGAGCTGTTGCGTCACTTCGGTCTGGCGCGCCAGCACGGACAGTTGCAGCTCCGCGTTGGACAGGCGCGCCAGCAGCTGGCCCTTCTGCACGGTCGCGCCGTCTTCGACCAGCACCTCCTCGACCCGGCCGCCCTCGATCGCGTCGAGATAGACGGTGATGAGCGGCGTCACCCGCGCGCGTAGCGGCAGGAAGTCATCAAAGCGCCCCTGCGTCACCGTCGATATGGCGACCCGGTCGGCCGGCACCGTCTGGCTGCTGCTGTCCGGCATGGCGAACCAGACGACGCCCAGCAACGCGACCGCGCCCACAGCGCCGAGCGCCAGCCTGGCCTTGAGTGGCAGCGTCCGGCGCTGCACCACCTTGTCCATCGCGCCGCCGCTGCGCGGCTGTTCGGCGCGCTTGGGTTCGGCCGCCATGCTGACCACGCTCATGCCTGCCTGCTCCCCCACCTGCTGCATTGTCCGATTTCGATCATCACTTGTCCGATTCCGAACATCAGGCCAGAAAGGGCTTGCAGGTCGCCGCCGGGCGAAGCGGGCAACGGGGCGTGGCGTCCCGCGCCGTCATCTGGCGCGGCGTTTCGCAGCCAAAAGCACGGGATGCGGCCATCGGCGCGCCCGAAACCAGCAGGATGGCGGCGATGCCGAGGGGCACGAAGAGGAATTTGGACAATGAGGGGCGGGGGCGCGGATACATTCTCAAATCTCCTTTTGGCTTTGGCGGCCGGGCCGTTGGGCTATCCCGTCGCAAAGGGCGTGCCATTTGCGGCAACGGCGCATCTTTCGCCGCTGTCGGGCAAGCCACGCGCATATGGCACGATTATTGATTGCGCGGTTCCGGACAGTGACTGTGCGGGAGCGGACAGATGACGCCGGCTAAGCCCTTCGACCTCTGCGTGGTCGTCGACGACGATGACGACATATTGCTGGCCGCCCGCCTGCTGCTGCGCAGTCTGTTCCGCGACGTCCAGACCTATCCCGATCCCGAAGCCGCATTCGCGGCGACGGCGGGCCTCACGCCCGAAGCGATCCTGCTCGACGCCAATTTCTCGCGCGGCGCGACCAATGCGGCCGAAGGGTTCGAATGGCTCGGCCGCTTCCTCGCGCGCGATCCGCAGGCCGTAATCGTCATGATCACCGCCCATGCCGGGGTGCAGGTCGCAATCGAGGCGATGAAGCGCGGCGCGACCGATTTCGTGACGAAGCCCTGGTCGAACGAGCGGCTGCTCGCCACCGTGCGGACCGCAGCCGCGTTGCGCGCATCGCGCCGGGATGTGGCGGAAAAGGACAAGGTGGCGATGATCGCCGCGGCACCCACCGGGGAAACGCCGCTGCTCGGCGCGTCGCCCGCCATGGTCCGGGTGCAGCAGTTGATCGACCGCGCCGCGCCCACCGACGCCAATGTCCTGATCCTGGGCGAAAACGGCACGGGCAAGGAACTGGTCGCGCGCGAATTGCACCGCCGCTCCGGCCGCGCCGACCGCATCATGCTGCCGGTCGATCTGGGCGCGGTGGCCGAAAGCGTGATTGATTCCGAACTGTTCGGCCATGTGAAGGGGGCCTTCACCGACGCGCGCGCCGACCGCATCGGCCGGTTGCAGGCGGCCAATGGCGGCACGCTCTTCCTGGACGAGATCGGCAACCTGCCGCTGCATCTGCAACCC
>JACESO010000128.1 GCA_013911745.1 Sphingobium sp.
ATCTTCTATCGAGCGGCGGTAGTCGGCTTCACGGCCCGCGCGGTCGAACAGCGCGTCCTGCGCCCATGTGCCCGGCACCGGGAAGAAATCGTCAGACATCGGGCATCCTTTCCGTCGCGAAATCAAATTCGCGCCCCTTCTATCGCCGCATTGGCGCACCGCAAGGGCGAAACATGCCGTTTTTTGCCGCCTTCAAGGCCGGAACCATATCGCTGGCGGGAGCGGCATTTTGCGGCTTTCCCCTTTCCTCCGGCGCGCCTAACAGGGATCGCCTATGTGGTTGCTTTATCAATTTCCGCTCTGCCCCTTTTCCCGCAAGGTCCGGCTGCTGCTGGGTGAAAAGGGGATCGGCTATGATCTGGTGCGCGAATCGCCCTGGGTGATGCGGGACGAATTTCTCGATCTCAATCCTGCGGGCACCACGCCGGTCATGGTGGACCAGGACAAGGGCATCACCCTGATCGACAGCCAGGCGATCTGCGAATATTTTGAAGAGACGGTGGAAAAATTCCCGCTCATTTCCGGTGCCGCCGCCGCCCGGGCGGAAGTGCGGCGGCTGACCGCCTTCTTCGACCAGAATTTCTACGGCGACGTGGTCGGGCCGCTGCTGCAGGAACGGATGAAGAAGCGGCTGATCGACAGGGCGCCGCCCGACGCGCGCGTGCTGCGGGAAGCGATGAAGCGCGCCAACGTCCATATGGATTACATGGATTATCTGCTCGACCATCGCAGCTGGATGGCCGGTGCTACGCTCAGCCTTGCCGACATCGCCGCTGCCGCGCACCTCTCTGTCGCGGACTATCTGGGGGGCATCGACTGGGCGGGGCACGAGCCGGTGAAGCGCTGGTATGCCGGCTTCAAGTCGCGCCCGTCCTTCCGGCCGCTGCTGTCCGAACGGATGGAGGTCATCACGCCGCCGCCCCATTATGAAAAGCCGGACTTCTAGGGAAGCGGGCCTTCAAGGCTTTCAGTCGGCTTCCGCCGCCAGATAGACGCGGTTGCGCCCATGTTCCTTGGCCAGGTATAGCGCCCGGTCGGCGGCCTTCAGCGCGGCGCGCGGGTCGTCATAGGCCAGCACGTTGGCGACACCGGCCGAAAAGCTCACCCGTTCCATCCGCTCGCCATTGGTGCGATTGACCAGACTGCGACCCGCCAAGTCTTCGCGCACGCCGTCCACCGCCTCGCATGTCTCGCCGGCCGTCTTGCCGCGGAACAGCAGGACGAATTCCTCGCCCCCATGCCGGGCGACATGGCAGCGGTCGTTCGATATTTTCGCGAGGAGGCCGGCGACGAACTTCAGCACCCGATCACCCGTGTCGTGACCGTGCAGGTCGTTGATCTGCTTGAAATGGTCGATGTCGCAAAAGGCGACCGACAGCGCTTCGCCACCGTCTTGCGCCAATTTCGTTTCCTCGCGCAGCACGGCTTCGAAGGCGCGGCGGTTGGGCAGGCCGGTCAGATGGTCATGTTCGGCAGCGCGGCGGGCGGACTCCAGGCTCGATTTCAGCGCCTGCGTCTGGCGCTGATTCTCGCGCAGCTGGTTTTCGACCTGCCGCGTCTTCTCCACCATCGACCGGGTCAGACCGACCAGGCGGGCGAGCACCGGCTCGCTGTCGCTGCTCTCGCTCAGTTCCTTGGCCTGCTCCTGCAACGCCGCGCCATAATCCTTCGCCGAATTGCGGGACTCGTGCATCAGGCCTGTGAACTGGGTCAGATTCTCCTCGACCTTATCCAGCATCGTCGCCAGCCCGTCCGGCGTGATCTCGTCGGCGCGCTGGTCTGCGGCCAGCGCTTCCAGCCAGCCGTTGGTGATCTTGCCCCGCTCCATCATCACGGCCCGGATCGCCTTCTCGACGCCCACGTTGGCGCCGGTCAGGTAATCCAGCGCGACGCTGAAATTGACCGGGGTGAGATCCAGGTCATGGGCGAACAGGAAGTCGCCGATCTCGGAATAGAGTTGCCGCCGCCGATTGATCTCCCGGCTTGCGGCGGTGCCGGCGCGCGGGCGAAGCTCGACCTCCTCGGCTTCTTCCTCCTCGGCCTTGTGCGAAAAGCCCCTGGCCCAGCGTGCCAGACGGTCGGTTAGCCCATGTTGCGGGCCGGTGGAGGAGGGAGATGCTGCCGCGGTCATGCGGCTCATAACGGCCATCTTCCCATTAACTTTAAAACGCGCTCAAAGAACGGGGCAAAAAAGGCGTCAGATGTCCGCGGCCACCAGCCAGTCGCGGAAGATGCGCACCGCCCGCGTCTGCAGCGCGCGCGGCCGGCAGACGAAGAAATAGCGATAGGGGCTTTCGACATGGATCGGGAACAGGCGGACCAGGCGGGGATCGCCCGACTGTTCGAAATGGCTGGCGTGCATCACCGCCACGCCCAAGCCTTGCGCCGCCGCCTCCAGCATCAACTGGCCCGAATCATAATTGTCCACCGCCAGCGGCTGCAGGTCGGGCAGGCCCGCCGCTTCCTTCCAGGCGTCGAAGGACAGCACCATGTCGCGGTGGAGCAGGATCGTCTGCTGCGCCAGTTCCTCGGGCGATGTCAGCGCGTGCGGGCCTTCCAGCAACTGCCGCCGGCCGATCAGATAGACTTCCTCATGGTCCAGCTCATGCGCATAGAGCGCCGGGTCGATGTCCTTCGCCATCAGCACGATGGCGGCGTCAAGCCCTTCGCCCAGCCGCGCGACGGCATGGGGGGTGGTTTCGATGTCGATATGGAGCTGCGGATGCTGCTGGCGCAGCCGGCCGAGATGGGGAAAGAGCCGCTGCGTGGCGAATAGCGGCATTACCGCGAGCCGTAGTCGCAACTGATTGCCCCCGCTCTGGATATTCTCCAGCGCCTGGCTGAGCGAATCCAGCGCCGGCGCGATGTCGTCCAGCAGCCGCTGTCCGTCCGCGTTGATCTCCAGCGCCTGGTGTTTCCGGTCGAACAGGGGCCTGCCGATGAAGCGTTCGAGCGCCTGTACCCGCCGGCTCAGCGCGGGCGTAGAGAGCGCAAGCTCTTCGGCCGCTGCCTTGACGGAGCCGAGGCGGGCGACCTGAACAAAGGCCTCCAGGGCCGTAAGGGGCGGCAATCTGCGCATAATCTGTCAAGTTCCGAAGCCGATCCGCTGCGCCGCGTCAATTCTCTTTATCGAACGGCGCGCATCCCGGTTCCAAGCATCCTCTCCCTAATGAGCAGGAAAAGGGCGGAAATGGCAAGATGCAATTTTTGCAACCTGGCCGTTTCTTTCGCACTTGCAAAATTTCACGCTGCAACGCATATAGGACGGGCCTTTCAGGCATCCTCTCCTAAAACTTCCGGGCTGGCTTTATCGCCGGCCCTTTTTTTGTCCCATGTTATCGTCATCCGGGGGTCTTTCCGGACCGCTTTGCGTTTCCTATCTCGTTACGGAACGACAAAGACGGGGATGGCGAGTGGCCGATCAGGACAGGACGGAACGCAGGATCCAGGTCGCCAACGCGCGGCCGGAAGACGCCGGGCGCGGTTTGGCGCGGCTGCCGCTCGGCGTGATGGCCGAACTACATCTTGCCGAAGGCGATGTGATAGAGATTGCGGGCAAGCGCCCGACCTCTGCGCGCGTGGTGCGTCCGTACAAGGAAGATGAGGGGCTCGACGTGCTCCGCCTCGACGGTCTTCAGCGCGCCAACGCCGGCGTGGGGTCGGGCGATTTCGTCCAGATCGCCAAAGTCGATCCCCGACCTGCCCAGCGCGTCGTGTTCGCGCCCGCACAAAACAACCTCCGGCTCCAGGGCAATCCCGACGCGTTGAAGCGCGTTTTCTTCCAGCGGCCCCTCTCATCCGGCGACATCGTCGCTACAGCCGGACAACAACAGGTTCCTCCGGGTGACATGCCGCCCCAGCTGCGACAGATGCTCGCCGCGCCGGCCTATGCGTTGCAGGAAATCCGGCTCGTCGTCGTGTCCACCACGCCCAAGGGCATCGTCCGGATCGACGAGGATACGGAAGTCGAATTGCGCGCCGAATATGAAGAACCGCGCGAATCGCGCCGCGCCGACGTCACCTATGACGATGTGGGCGGCATGGCGGAAACGATCGACCAGCTGCGGGAGATGGTCGAGCTGCCGCTGCGCTACCCCGAACTGTTCGAGCGGCTCGGCGTCGATCCGCCCAAGGGGGTGCTGCTCCATGGCCCGCCGGGCACCGGCAAGACCCGCCTTGCGCGCGCCGTCGCCAATGAATCCGATGCCGAATTCTTCCTGATCAACGGCCCGGAGATCATGGGTTCGGCCTATGGCGAGTCGGAAAAGCAGTTGCGCGAGATTTTCGAGGCAGCGGCCAAGTCCGCGCCGTCGATCCTCTTCATCGACGAGATCGATTCGATCGCGCCCAAGCGCGGCAATGTGACCGGCGAGACGGAAAAGCGCCTCGTCGCTCAACTGCTGACCCTGATGGACGGGCTGGAGCCGCGCACCAACCTCGTCGTGATCGCCGCGACCAACCGGCCGGAGGCGATCGACGAGGCGCTGCGCCGCCCCGGCCGCTTCGACCGGGAAATCATTGTCGGCGTGCCGGACGAGCGCGGCAGGCGCGAGATCCTGGGCATCCACACGCGCGGCATGCCGCTGGGCGACAAGGTCGATCTGGGTGAACTCGCCCGCATGACCTACGGCTTCGTCGGCGCGGACCTCGCCGCGCTCAGCCGGGAAGCGGCGATCGAGACGGTTCGTCGCTTCATGCCGCGCCTGAACCTGGAGGAAGGGACCATTCCCGCCGACGTGCTGGAGGAACTGTCCGTCACGCGTGAGGACTTCATGTCCGCGATCAAGCGCGTCCAGCCGTCCGCCATGCGCGAAGTCATGGTGCAGGCGCCGAACATCGGCTGGGCCGACATTGGCGGTCTCGACGATGCGCAGATGCGCCTCAAGGAAGGAGTCGAGCTGCCGCTGAAAGACCCCGATGCCTTCCGCCGCATCGGCATCCGCCCGGCCAAGGGCTTCCTGCTCTATGGCCCGCCCGGCACCGGCAAGACATTGCTGGCGAAGGCCGTTGCCCGCGAGGCGCAGGCCAATTTCATCGCGACAAAATCGAGCGATCTCCTGTCCAAATGGTATGGCGAAAGCGAGCAGCAGATCGCGCGCCTCTTCGCCCGCGCGCGGCAGGTGGCGCCCACCGTCATCTTCATCGACGAACTGGACAGCCTGGTGCCCGCGCGGGGCGGCGGCCTTGGCGAACCGGCGGTGACGGAGCGGGTGGTGAACACCATCCTTGCCGAAATGGACGGGCTGGAGGAATTGCAGTCCGTGGTCGTCATCGGCGCGACCAATCGGCCGACGCTGGTCGATCCGGCGCTGCTTCGCCCCGGCCGTTTCGATGAGCTTATCTATGTGCCGGTGCCCGACGAGGCGGGCCGTCTCCGCATCCTAGGCATCCACACCGCCAAGATGCCGCTTGCCGACGATATCGATCTGGTCGCTCTGGCGAAGGATACGGAGCGGTTTACCGGCGCCGATCTTGAGGATCTCGTCCGCCGCGCCGGCCTCGTCGCGCTACGGCAGTCGCTGGGCGTGGAGAAGGTCACGCAGGCGCATTTCGATGCCGCACTGGAGGAAACCCGGGCGTCGGTAACGCCTGAAATGGAGCGCGAATATGAACAGATCCAGTCGCAGCTGAAGCAGCGCGCGATGCAGGTCGATCCCATCGGGTTCGTGTCCCCCGGCATGGTCCGTTCGCGGGAACGCGGTGACTGACCCTGGTTATGCGCGGGTCCGAAAGCGGTGTCGGCGGATTGAACCCATCCGCCGGCACCGCGTTCATGACAGGCATGTTGCAAACGCGCTTGCCAGTTCTCGCAGGATTTGCGAGTCGCTGCAGATGAAATTTACGGACGGATTTTGATGGCCTCCATTCCATTGAAGAAGACGAAGGCAAAGGCCGGCGGCGCCGGATCGTTTCTCAGCCAGTGGGGCATGTTCTTCCGCCAGTTCGTCAAGCATCCCGGCATGATCGGCTCGGTGATCCCGTCTTCTCCCATGCTGGTGAATCGCATATTGGATCAGGTGGACTGGCGCTCGACGCGCGTCTTCGTGGAATATGGGCCGGGCGTCGGCACCTTCACCCGGCAGATATTGGATCGTTTGCCGGCGGACGCCACGCTGATCGCCATCGACCTCAACCTCGACTTCGTCGCTTATCTCGAAGCACAGATCGACGATCCGCGCCTGCGCGTCATGCACGGATCGGCAGCGGATGTCGGCCGGTTTATTCGAGAAGCGGGCCATTACCAGGCTGATTATATCCTGTCCGGCATTCCCTTCTCCACCTTGCCCGAGGGCGTGGGCGCGCATATCTGTGCTGAAACCCGCGCCGCGCTTCGGCCGGGGGGGGCGTTCCTCATCTACCAATATTCCTCATTCGTCCGCCGGTTCCTGACGCCCCTGTTCGACAGCGTGTCGGAAGAAACCGAATGGCGCAACATTCCTCCCTGCCGCGTGATCCGCGCCACCCGCGAACTCCAGATGGCCCAGGCCGCCTGATCGTCGCTGCAGCAATTTATCCCTGATTTTTAGATGCTTACCCCGTATAACTATGTGGGCGTGAGCCCCCTGCTCTATTGTCCCAGGTGAGGCGGCAACCGCTGCCCTGCCCGGCGACCGGATCATTCGCGACCCATGGTCCGGTCGTCGGAACCCTTACCGACCCGTTGTTCGCCGGCTTTGTCCGCCCCGCCTTTCATGCTAAGGCGCGCCCGACCAAAGCCGCGAGACGTCTTTCATGAACGACCTGACCCAAACCCCCGAAATGCTGATCGCCCAGCTTGGCGCACGAGCCCGTGGTGCCGCCGCCCTTCTGGCCGGTGCAAGCGACGCGCAGAAGGCGGACGCACTGTGCCGGGCTGCGCAGGCGTTGCGGGAACGGGCGCCGGCCATCCTCGCGGCCAATGCGCGCGACATGGACAATGCCCTGTCCAACGGGCTGTCGCCTGCGCTGCTCGACCGGCTCAAGCTCAACG
>JACESO010000129.1 GCA_013911745.1 Sphingobium sp.
GGCCACCCAAAAGGATCTCGGCGGCCTCCTGAAAGGCCGCGACGCCTTCGATGCCCCCCGCTCGATCCTGCTGGGCGCCTGGCGCGACCCGCGCGCCGGATCGGCGGACGAGTTCGTCCATTGGGACGGCGACGGGCATTTGATGACCGTAGCGCCGACACGCAGCGGCAAGGCGCGAACCACGATCATTCCCAACCTGCTCCGCTACCGGGGCAGCGCGGTGGTGCTCGATCCCAAGGGGGAGCTGTACGCCGCGACCTCGAAGTGGCGGGCGGCAAACGTGGGCCCGGTCTACCGCCTGGCGCCGTTCGATCGGGGCCGCGACCCGGCGACGGCGGATTGGCCCCGGCACCGGTTCGATCCGCTGCACGACGCCCACGAGGATGCAGACATGCTGGCCCTGGCCCAGCTGATGTTTCCGCGCGATCCCAAGGCGCCGGAGTTTTTCGGCAATGACGCGGTGACGTTCATGCAGGGCCTCATGGCGTTCGTGCGGGAGCGAGAGACCAGCCCGCGGACGCGCAACCTGGCCACGGTGATCGACACCGCGTTCTGGACCCACCGTGATCTCATTGACCTGGCCCGCGACGTGCTCAGGCCCTCCGGCATCACAGCGGCGGCCGATGCAGGGAACACGCTGTTCGAAAAAGATCCCAAGGGGATGGTCAACCTCGCGGATTCGCTGAGGACCAAGCTGCGGATGTGCTGGCGCGATAGCCAACTGACCGCCTCGATGCAGGGCCATGATTTCAGCTTCGGCGATCTCAAGGACACCCCGGCCACGGTCTACATCGACATCCCGTTCGAGAAGATGGAGACCTTCGCGCCCTGGCTGCGGGTGGTGATCAAGAGCGCCCTCGATGGCATGACCATCAACCGCAAGGTGCCGGAGATTCCGGTGCTGTTCGTGCTCGACGAGTTTCTGCAGCTCGAGACTTTTCCCGAAGCCCTCCGCGCGATGCGAACGCTGGCGGGCGCCGGAGTCAGGCTCTGGTTCTTCCTCCAGGACATCGCGGGCCTGGAAAAGCACTATCCGAACGACTGGAAGGCGTTCTTCACCTGCGCGGTGCGGCAGTATTTCGGGACCAACGACCCGTTCACCGCCGAAATGCTCTCGCGGGCGATCGGCAACGAGACCCGGGCGCATCTCAACGTCAGCAGCGGCGGCAACATGTCGGCGCAGCAGGGCACCAGTCCCTGGGAGGGCGGCAGTTCCGGATTCAGCACGAATACCTCGGAGTCGGTGCAGTTCACCGGAAAGCCCCTCCTCTCCCCCGATGAAGTCGCAGCCAAACTGGCCAACTGGCAGGGAGACGGCTGGCGCAGCTCGATCCTGCAGATTGCGACGGCCGGGACGCGGCCGATTGAGGCCGATCTGGTCGATTACTCGAAATCTCCGACCTGCATGGGGCGGATCGGAGCGCATATGGCACGGGGGGATTGAATGACCGATATGGCTACGCCGCGCGAGCTGGATGCGAAGCGCCTCCAGCACGGCGGTTTCATGGGCATGGTGGGGCTTATCGTCAGCAGCTGGGTCGGCGTTATCGTCGGCTCGATCCTGCTCAGCATGACCGGTGTCGGGGCCCTCGGCGCCGCCGCGCTGCTGATGGTGGGGTTCGTTGGGGTGCCGGTGTTCGGCTTGCTCGGGGGCTATGTCGGCCTGATGCGGGCGCGGGACAGCGCCATCGCGAACACCAGGACCAAAGTTCTGCCCGCCGACCACCCGGTGACGCAGATGGTCGCGGCTCTGGCTCGCAGGATGGAGCTTCCCACTCCCAAAGTCGGAATCTACCAGAGCGGCGACATGAACGCATTTGCGGCGGGCTCATCGCCGAATAACGCCGTGGTGAGCTTCAGCAGCGCGATCGTCGAGCAGATGCCGCCGCGCGAGCTGATGGCGGTGGCCGCGCATGAACTCGCGCATATCGCCAACCGGGACATGCGGCGGATGCAGTTCGCGACATCGTTCCAGAACACCCTCACCTGGTACGCCGGGTTCTCCGACCGGGCGCAAAACTTCATCAAATGGGTGCTGGGTTTTGTCGCGGAACTGATGGTGAAGCGGCTTTCGCGGACGCGTGAGTATTGGGCGGATGCCACCGCCTCGGCCGTTGTCGGCGGGGAGCATATGGTCGCGGCTCTACGCCGCCTGGACGGCGACCCGGTAAAGCCGACGGCTGAACGGCTGGCCTATGCCCGCATGATGATCCGGCCGAGCGCCCGATGGTTCGACACGCACCCGCCGATGGCTGAGCGGATCTCCGCGATCGAGAACCGCACCTATATCCAGCGTCTACCCTACAAGGGCTGACGCTCCTGCGATTATTGCCAGCGGGGTGAACATGCCCTCTGACGGGCCCGCAAAGTTGGGCTAGGCTGCGGGCATGTCACGCATCCTGGCAGCCCTTCTGGCCGCCGTCGCTCTCGGCGCCGGCCGGCTGGCGGCATGGATCGCGGTGCGGACCGGCCGGCTCGTTTTCCGGTCGTTGCGGGCACTGATCCGCGGCCGGTCCGACACCCACGGCTCGGCCCGCTGGGCGGGCATTTGGTCCATCATTCGCGCGGGGATGGTCGGCGGCGACGGCATCGTCCTCGGCCGCCGCCTCGGCTGCGTTCTGCGCCTCAACCGCGACGGCTACGCTCTGGTGGTCGCGAAATCACGCTCGGGCAAGGGCGTGGGATTGATCATCCCGTCGATCCTCGACGCGCCCGGCAGCGTCATCGTGACCGACATCAAGGCGGAGAACTACGACATCACCCACCGCGACCGGGCCCGGAAGGGGCCTGTGTTCCGGCTCGACATGTTGGATCCGGAAGGCTCCGACTGCTTCAACCCCCTCGATACCGTCCGCACAGGCACGCTCCATGAGCCCGACGACGCGCTGGCGCTCGCCAACCTGCTCATCGAGGAGGATCCCCACGGCGGCAGCCACTGGGACAACAAGGCGCGCGAGCTGCTGCAGGCACTGATCATCTACGTCTGCCGCCGGCACGCGAACCAGCCGGAGCTGCGCACCCTTTCCACGGTGAAGGGTCTCACGGCCCTGGGGCTCGAGGCGCTCATCGACGCGCTCGAGGATGCCGACAAGCTCGGCTCCCCGACCCTCGCCGCCGTGGTCGCCGCCTTGCGCGGCGCGGATGGATCTCCCGAGGCCCGGTCAATCGTCTCGAACGCCGACAAGGCGCTCATGCTGTTCAGCCGCGACCGGCCGGGCGGCATCGTCACACGCGAGTCGACGTTTCGGATGGACGTGTTCAAGCGCCAGGTTGCGAGCCTCTATGTCATGGTCGAGGAGGACAAGCTGGCGATCTACGGCCCGTTCCTGCGCATCGTGCTGGGCTGCGCGCTGATGGGCCAGGTCCGTGACAAGGACGTGGTGGCGGAGCACCGCACCCTGTTCGTCCTCGACGAGGCCGCGGCGATCGGCCGGATTCCCGAGCTGGAGAGCGGCGCCGCCTACCTCGCCTGCTATGCCCGGCTGATGTTCGTGTTCCAGGATTTCGCGCAGATCGAACGCACCTACCCCAAGGCGCGCTCCATCATCGCCAACGCCAGCGCCATCGTCGCGTTCGGCGTCAAGGAACTCGAGACCGCCCGCAATCTCTCGGAAATGCTCGGCCGCCGGACCACCCTCTCCGCCTCCGCCGGCACCGCGCAGGCCAGCTCGGCCCTGCTCCGGCATCAGGTCACAGAGGGCGAGGCTGAAACCGGCCGCTACCTCCTCGACCCCTCCGAGGTGCTGCGCTCCGACGACGTGCTGATCTTCGCGGACGGGCTGCGGTTTCCGGTCCGGGCCCGCAAGCTGCGGTACTACGATCTGCGCCGCTACAAAGGCCGCTTCGACACCTGGCGCGGGTTCCGGGCACCCAAACCTCCCGGACTGCTGACCCGGCTGCTTACCGCCCGCCTGGGAGGCTGAGACTGCCCATCGGGCGCGCACCTGCGCGCGCGGCGCTCTTGGCCACCCTGCCCGGCCCGGGCATGATGAGGCCAATTCTCTTTTTCCCTTTTGGCCGGCGGCCACGCATCGCTCTCCGGCGCATGCGGGAGCCGGAGATCCTCCCATGACCCTCAACGCGCCCCTCTCGGCGATCCTGTGCGACCTCATCGTCGATCGCCGCACGGATGTGTGCCGCGCGCTGCTGCTCGAGCCGGACATCGACGTGAAATTCCAGACCCCGGCGGGTGCCACCCCCCTGCTGCTGGCGGCCGAACAGGGCCTGCACCGTCTCGTGCCGCTCCTGCTGGCGCTGGGCGCAGATCCCAACGCCATCGACCCGTTCGGCAGGACACCTCTGATGCGCGCCGCCCGCAACGGCGACACGCGCATCGTGAGCATTCTGCTGGGTCAGGGCGCCGCCGTGAACCTCGCCACCCGGAAACGGGCCTGGACTGCGCTCATGTGGGCTGCCGCCTCGGGCTCCACCGCCTGCGTGCGGACCCTTATCGATGCCGGCGCCGACCCGGGACTCACCAACAGCGCGGGACAAACAGCCCTCGACATCGCGCGCGAGTCCGGATCCCGAACGACCGAAAAGCTCCTCCTCGAGCGTATGCCAACCCCGACCTGACCCCGCCATGCGGGGTCATTTTTTATCAGAGGGGCGATAGATCGAAGAACCGGCCGCGTCCAAGCCCCCTGCCCTGCTGCCATCCCCGAAATAGCGCGAGCAGGTCGCGGTGCCGCGCGGATGCCCGCAGCCGCGGCGCCAGCAACGCCGACAGGATCCGCTCGAGTTCCAATCGGATAGCCCTAGCCCGCATTTCTCGTAGTCGTGCATCGACGCGCCGGGCACGGGCAAGCCGGGCCTGGATCCGGCTATGGCGCATTTCCATCCGCTCGGTCAGCCGGCGGAGCCGGTCGCGCTCCCGCGACGCCAGCCGGGCCACGTATTCCGTGCGGCCGATCCCCCGGTCGATGCGGGCATAGTCCACCTGCCGGCGCCGTGCGGCGCTTTTGCCGGCAACGAACCTTCCTTCCCTCGGGCGCGCGGTCGTCGTTTCCCGCATCCGGCTCGCCGGCACCCTCCCCCGCTTGTGCGCCTGGCGCGCCCGGGGCCCGATGTGGATCTCGGGCACCCTATCTAGCAGCAGCGCCTTGACCCGTTGGCCCTGCCGCACGGCCTCGTCGCGCTGGGCGGCCAGTGACCGGTGGTCGACACGGGCCCCAATCCCGGCTCGCTCGAGCGCGCGGTTCTGCGCCGCACTCCACGCCCTGCGCCACGCCAGCAGCAGGCTGTCGCTGTTCCATTCCCGGGTCTTGACCGCCCTCAGGCCGTCCGGGGTCGCCTGGCGGAGCGTGAGCATGACGTGGGCGTGGTGATTGCGAGGGTCGTCGCCTTTCTCGGCAACAGGCTCATGGATCGCGATGTCGGCCACCATGCCCCGCGCGACGAAGTGCTCGGCAACGAAGGATCTCACCAGCGCCAGCCGCTCGGCCGCCGGCAGCTCGTGCGGCAATGCCATGTCGATCTCGCGGGCAAGCTGCGCGTCCCGCCTCTTTTCCATGGCCTCGACGTGGTTCCACAGGCGCTCACGGTCGCGCATCCACGGAGCGGCGCTCTCCGGCGCCATCACCTCGGCATGCACCACCCCGCGCCGCCGCGAGAAGTCAGCCACCCGTCCCGATGCCCCGTCGACCAGGCGCGAGCCCGATCGGTATGCCGCCATGGCCACCACGCTGCGGGGATTTCCTCCGACCTTGGCCCGGAAGGGCGACCGTCCGACAATTTGCGCTGAGAAATGATACGATGGCATCGCCGACAAAAATGTCCCTGTTCAGTAACAGGTCCGGGGTCGGAAAGGCGAGCCGTGGCCGCCGCGCACCTATGTTCCGGCAGGAATGTATAAGTGCGCCATTACCCGATCAATTTATCTGCCTCTGCTGTCAGCGACAAAAACACCCCGTGTCCACGTTACACGAACGCGGCGCTTTTTCAGCGCCGCTCAACGCTTTACCGGACGCGGTTATAGGCGTTTTGTCTGAACGGACGAGCCGGGCATCGAAATGACGCTGGCGTCGATTTTAAAGCCAGGGGGCAAGCCCCCTGGACCCCCTTCCTGCCAATTCTCAGGATGGTGCAGCTCCGCGGGGGCCTCATTGCCGGCCCCCGTACCCCCGCTAGGATACATTCCGAAGAATGGTGGATTGTATACGCCTGCGATGTGGGCAGTTCGATATGCCGGGCAACCGCGAGGCGGTAGGGTTGGACCTGCGGTACAGCAGGGATGCGATGACCGTCCGAAGAATGCCCGCCTGTCCAGGCGGGTTCCGTTTTTGGAGAATCGGAGGGTGATGAACGGAGGCTATCAAGCTTTTTTGAAAATCAAAATCGAATTTAAAAAACTGGTCTGAAAGACGTTTTAGATATGTTTTATAGGTTTTAATATAGTTTTAGAGCGGTATAAGTCCGAATTCACCTGCAATTTCATTGACTTGCAGAATCGCGATGTGGGCGATGTACGGAGTGTCGTGGGTGATGTACGGAATGTCGTGGGCGATGTACGGAATCGTGTGGGCGATGTACGGCGCCCGCTGACATATCCCCAAATGCTCCCCAGACTTATCCACAGCCCCCCGGTTGCGAATCGGATCGGTTTTTGTCGTGGGTGATGTACGGAGCCGGGCGACAAAATTGCCGCTCGGCGCCCTCCCCTTTGCCGCGATTTTTGGCGTGGGCGATGTACGGAATGGCGCTGCCAAAAACCGTGGGTGAAGTACGGAGCGGCGCCGACAAAAAGCGTGTGCCAAGTAGGGGTCAGGACAAGAGCAGTTCAAAATCCTGCGTTAAGCTCGAACGAACTGAGAACGTCATGCCGCTCGCAGGAATTGGCCAGGGATGCGCAGAGATCTGAAGCCTTCCGGCATCTGCTGTTCGGTGTCCCAGGAATAGATGCCAGTGAGATTTATGT
>JACESO010000013.1 GCA_013911745.1 Sphingobium sp.
GGTCATGGTGTCAGCCTTCAAGAATCAAAAGCCCCTCCCTTTCAGGGAGGGGTTGGGGTGGGTGCGACGCGCAGCGGCGCGGCAGCCCGTGCGATGATGCAGGAGGCTCGCTACGCTCGCCACCCACCCCCGGCCCCTCCCTTGAAAGGGAGGGGAGGATATATGTCAAGCCGCAGGCGCGTCGAGGCCATAGGCGGTATGCAGCACGCGCACCGCCAGTTCCGTCTCGTCCTCGTCGATCAGCACGCTGACCTTGATCTCGCTGGTGGAGATCGCCTCGATGTTGATGCCGCGTTCGGCCAGCGTCTTGAACATGGTGGCGGCGACGCCCGCGTGGCTGCGCATCCCCACGCCCACGACGCTGATCTTCGCGACTTCGACGTCGGTGATGATGCGGCGGAAGCCGATCTTGTCCTTGTTCGCTTCCAATATGTCGACGCTGCGGGCGAGGTCGGCGCGCGGCACGGTGAAGGTGACGTCGGTCTCTTCCTTCTCCTTGCTGTCGTTCTGGATGATCATGTCCACGTTGATCGCCGCGTCCGCCAGCGGGCCGAAGATGCTGGCGACGGCGCCCGGCTTGTCGGGCACGCGGGTGACGATGATCTTCGCCTCATTCTTGTCATGGGCGATGCCGGTGATGAGTTGCCGTTCCATCTTGGTTTCCTTGAGCTTGGCGTCCAGTTCCTCGTCGCTCACGATCAGCGTGCCGGGGAGGTCGTCCTGGGTGGGATCGTCGAAGGAAGAAAGCACCTGCACGACCACGCCTTCCTTCATGGCGAGGCCGACCGAGCGGGTCTGAAGCACCTTGGCGCCGACCGACGCCAGTTCCAGCATTTCCTCATAGGTGACGAGGTCCAGCTTGCGGGCGCGCGCCACGATGCGCGGGTCGGTGGTATAGACGCCGTCGACATCGGTGTAGATGTCGCATCGGTCGGCCTTCACCGCCGCCGCCACCGCGACCGCCGACGTGTCGGACCCGCCCCGGCCCAGCGTCGATACGCGCCCATCGTCCATCATGCCCTGGAAACCGGGGATGACGGCGACCTGGCCCGACTGCATCGCGGCGACCAGCGCGTCGGTCTCGATCGTGGAGATGCGCGCCTTGGCATGGGCCTCGATCGTGCGGATCGGCAATTGCCAGCCCAGCCAGCTGCGCGCCTCCACGCCCATGGCCTTGAGCGTCATGGCGAGGAGGCCGCTCGTCACCTGCTCGCCGCTGGCGACGACGACATCATATTCCGCCGGGTCGTAGAGGGGGGATGCTTCCTTGCAGAAGCCGACCAGCCGGTCCGTCTCGCCCGCCATGGCGGACACGACCACGGCGACCTCGTGCCCTTGCTCCACGACATGCTTGACGCGCGCGGCCACGTTGCGAATTCGCTCCATCCCCGCCATGGAGGTGCCGCCGAATTTCATCACGATGCGCGCCATTTGCTTGTCGAACCACCCTAGTTGCGTGAAAGAAAATGTCCCGGAGGGGCAAAAACGGCGCTCCTATTAGCAGCCGCGGCAAATATGGCAAGCAATCGCCGTCCCCTTGCGGCGCGCCATCGGGAACATCGCGCCGCGCCGATCTTTCCCTTCTCCATGGCATAGGAGGATAGCATGGAAACAGGCTTTTGGGGTTTCGTCATCATCGGCGGCCCGATCCTGCTCGGGCTGGTGCTGATCTTCGTGATCGTCAGCAACAAGCGCAAGAGCAGCCCGGGCGACATCGCCCACACCGAGCAGGCGACGCGCGACCTGCACCGGCAACTGGACGCGGAGGACAAGGCCGGCGGAAGCTAGGCAGGGCCGATGCAACCGCTATAAAGGGCGTCATGACCCAGCCCACCGCCACCATCGACCCCAAGGAAGCCGCGCATTTCGGGGAGATGGCCGCCGACTGGTGGAACCCCGCCGGGTCGAGCGCGATGCTGCACAAGCTGAACCCGGTGCGCCTAGCCTATATCCGCGCCGCGATCGACCGCCATTGGCCGGGGCGCGAGCAGCAATTCCGCCCGTTGGAGGGAAAGCGCGCGCTTGACGTCGGCTGCGGCGCGGGCCTGCTCGCAGAACCGCTCGCCCGCCTCGGCGCGCACGTCACCGGCCTCGACGCCGCGCCCGAAAATATCGCAGCGGCGCAGGACCATGCGCAGCGGCAGGGCCTCGCCATCGACTATCGCGCCACGCCGGTCGAGCAGCTCAGCGAAGGCACCTTTGATCTCGTCACCTCGATGGAAGTGATCGAGCATGTGGCCGACCCCGCGGCCTTCGTCGCCGCCCTCGCCGCGACGCTCGCGCCCGACGGCCTGCTGATCCTCTCAACGCCCAACCGCACGCCGCTCTCCCGCCTCGCCATGATCACCATCGGCGAAAGCATCGGCGGCATACCCAAGGGGACGCACGACTGGGGCAAGTTCCTGACGCCCGACGAACTCACCGCCCTGCTCGAAGCGGCCGGTCTCGAAGTGATCGACAGCAGCGGCCTCTCCTTCGATCCGGCGCGCGGCTTCACCCTCTCGGAAAACAAGGCGATCAACTATCTGCTGACCGCCCGTCACCGGGCCTGATCGGCAGCCCGCCCCTTATCGGAACAGGCTGGGCTTCTCGACGCTGATGCGGCGATAGCGCGCCTCGATCAGGCTGAAGAGCCCGAACAGCAGCAGCCCGACCGCGACCGTCGCCATCACCACGCCGCCTTCCGGCTGGGCGCGCAACTGCCGGAGCGCCTCGCCCAGCCCGCCGGCCCGGTCCGCATCCTGGTTCATCGCGGCATCGGTCAGGAACCAGCCGATGATGGCGAAGATGATCGCGCGCGCGGCATAGCCGCACCGGCCGATCCACCGGACATAGTGCGGCGCCGGGGCACGGCTATCCAGCTCATCGAACCGCGCCTTATAGGCCTTGATCGCCTGCGCCGCCGCCACCGCTAAGAAGCCGACGCCCACCAAAGTCAGCAAGGCAGGACCGCCCGGCTGCTGCATCAGCCATCCCGACCAGCTTTCCGCCTTCTGGTCGCCGGGGCTTCCGCCCTGCGCGCTCGCCTGCCGCAAAGCGATCCGCCCCGCCGCCACCGTCAGCACAAGATGGGTGAGACCGCTCACGGCATAGCCCACCCGCTCGAACCGCCCCTTGAAATCGCGGCTGCGGTTTTCGGGATCCGTCGCCGCTTCGGTCAACCGCCAGATCGCATAGCCCAGGAACCCCGCGGCGCACACGGCCAGCAGCGCATGGCCAAGCGGCGCGCTCGCCAACGTGCCGAGCGCACCCTGATTGTCCATCGGCTGCCCGCCATGGATTGCGACATCCAGGGCGAACCAGCCGATCAGGATATAGACGAGTCCCCTCGCCGCAAAGCCGATCCGGGCCAGCAGCGTCATCCTGCGTTCGAAATTCATCCACACTCTCCCTGTCGCGGTGCCAATGCCTCGCGACGCGGTCCGTTCCCTAAAGACGACTTGGGAGAAGCGCGGACCAGAGATAGCGGTCAACCATCCTATCGCGACGAAACAGCCTCCGCCCGCGCGATCAGCGCGTGGGCTTCCTCGACATGCATCGTTTCGATCATCCGGCCCTCGAACCGCTCCGCCCCGCCGGTCGCCGCCTCGACCAGCCGCCGCGCGTCCGCCACCGCCTGCACATCCGGGCCGAAGACCTGGTTGGCGACGGGCACCTGTCCGGGGTGGATCAGCGTCTTGCCGTCGAAGCCCAGCCTATGCCCCTCCGCGCATTCCGCCTCCAGCCCGATCTCGTCGTCCAGCCGGTTGAACACCCCGTCGAACACGGCGATGCCCGCCGCTCGCGCCGCAAGGACCACCGCCTGCATCGCGTGGGACAGGCCGGTCCGGTCGGCGGATGGCGGGATGCCCAGATCCTTGCGCAGATCGTTGACGCCCATGAACAGCCCCGCGCATCCCTCGCCCGCCGCGATGGCGGGGGCATTCAGCACGCCCTTCGCGCTTTCGACCATGGCGATCACCGGCTTCTGTGCCACGCTGAACACGTCGCGCACCTGCTTTGGATGCTCCACCTTCGGCAGCACTACATAATCCGCCGCCGTGCCTTTCAGCGCCACCATCTCGGCCCCATGCCAGCGCGTGCCCTCCACATTGATGCGCACCGCCGCCAGCCGGCCGCCGAACCCTTCGGCCAGCGCCGCGACCGCACCGTCCAGCGCCGCCTCCTTGGCGTCGTCCGGCACCGAATCCTCCAGGTCCAATATCACCATGTCGCACGGGAGCGTCCGCACCTTGGCGACGGCGCGCGCATTGGACGCGGGCAGGAACAGCAGCGATCGGGCATGGCGCAACAGCATATCGTCTCTCCTTGGCTCGCCCCCCTCTAGCGGACCCGCCGCGGAGGGAAAGTGCTTTCGATTCCCCGCCTGTCCTATCGCCCGTCGCCTGCGATAGCCTGCCCCCATGACCCAGACCGACCCGCTCCACTTCTCCCCCGTCCCGCACCAGCGCCGCGCCCGCGGCTGGACCGAAGCGGCGCAGCGCGCCTTCATCGCCATGCTCGCCCGCTGCGGCGTCGTCGCCCATGCGGCGCGCAGCGTCGGCTGCTCGCCGCGTTCCGCCTATCATCTGCGGCAAAGGGCGGGGGCCGACAGTTTCGCCGCCGCCTGGGACTGGGCGCTGGAAATGGGCCTCGACGAAAGCCGCGCCAAGGCGGTGGCCCTGGCAAAGGGCCGGCGCGAACGGCCGATCATGCGGCGCGGGCGACAGGTCGGCGTGCGGATCGATACCGACCTGCGCCTGCTCTATGCCGCGATGCGCTCGCTGGATGCAGAACGCAGCGGGCACCGCGCCGCCATGCCCCATCGCCAGCGCATCGGCCTGCGCGACATCATGCGCCGCCTGCTCGATGCCGGCCCCTTCTCGCCGGAGGAATGGGCGATGCTCGGCCCGCAGCTCGCCGGGGCCATTGGAGAAGACCCTCCTCGGCCGGCGACGTAACGATCTGTCGCGGGTAGGAAATTCTATGTCGAATTCTACGGGAAATATGCGAAGTTAAGGGGAAGAATTCCTACGGAGCGCCCCTTCCCATGCCGACCAATCGCCGCGACTTCCTGATCGCCGGCTCTTCCGCCTTCGCCCTTTCCGCCCTCCCCAGCCGGCTGGCCGCCGCCACCGACACGCCCGATGCCAGGGCGGAAGCGATGCTGGCCGACATGGCCGAAGCGATGCTGGCCGACGCGCCCGAAACCGCCAGCGGCCTTGGCATCGACACCGGCGCGCGCGCCGCGCTCAAGGGACGGCTGGGCGACAAGAGCCCCGCCGGCCAGGCTCAGATCGCCGCCCATGTGAAGGACCGCCTCGCCCGGCTGCGCGCCGTCGATCGCAACGCGCTCTCTGCCGGGGTGCGCAACGATGTCGACGTCGTCCTGGCCGCGCACGAGCTTGCCGAACAAGGCTTCGCCTTCCCCTTCGGCGACATGGCGACGATGAACAGCAACTGGTCCTACCGCAACAGCCCCTATGCGGTGGCGCAGAATACCGGCAGCTTCGTCGAAACGCCCGACTTCCTCGACAGCAACCATGCGATCAAGACCAGCGCCGACGCCGACGCCTATCTTGCCCGCCTGTCCGCCTATGCCGCCAATCTCGCCGGCGAAACCCAACGGCTGAAGCATGACGCGGGCATCGGCGTCGTCGCCCCGGCCTTCCTGCTCGACAAGACATTGAAGCAGATGACGGCCGTGCAGGCGCAGCCGATCGATCAATGGGTGCCCGTCGCTTCCATCGCCCGCCGCACGAAGGACATGCCCGGCGATTACGCCGCGAAGGCCGCCGCCATCGTGAAAGACAAGGTTGCGCCTGCACTTGCCGCGCAGGTGGCGGAACTCCAGCGCCAGCGCGCCACCGCGACCATGGATGCGGGCGTCTGGAAATTGCCTCAGGGCGAAGACTATTACGCCTGGGCGCTCCAGGCCGGCACCACCACCCGCATGTCCCCGGACGAGGTGCACCGGCTCGGCCTCGACCAGCTCGCCGCGCTCCAGGGCCAGATGGACGGCCTGCTCAAAAGCCTTGGGCTGACGAAGGGCACCGTGGGCGAACGCATGACCGCCATGGGGAAAGACCCGCGCTACCTCTTCGCCAATGACGACAAGGGCCGCGCGCAGATCCTCTCCTATATCGACGGCCGCCTCACCGACATCCGCGCCCGCCTGCCCCGCGCCTTCGCGACGCTGGTGCCCGCCAAACTGATCGTCAAGCGCGTGCCGGTGGAGATCGAAGCCGGCGCGCCCGGCGCTTATGCCGGCGCGGGCACGATCGACGGCTCAGTCCCCGGCAACTATTATACCAACCTGCGCGATACCAGCATCTGGCCCCGCTACTCGCTGCCGACGCTCTGCTATCATGAGGGCATCCCCGGCCATATCTGGCAGGGCGAATATACCTACAAACTGCCGCTCATCCGCTCTCTCCTCGCCTTCAACGCCTATTCGGAAGGCTGGGCGCTCTATGCCGAACAACTGGGCGATGAACTCGGGGCCTATGACGGCGATGTCGCGGGACGGCTCGGCTATCTCCAGTCCATCGCCTATCGCTGCTGCCGCCTCGTCGTCGATACCGGCCTCCATGCGAAACGCTGGACCCGCGACCAGGCGATCCACTGGTTCGCCACCACCAACGGCTCAACGGTCGAGGACGTGCAGGGCGAGGTCGACCGCTACTGCGCCTGGCCGGGTCAGGCCTGCGGCTACAAGGTCGGCCACGGCGAAATCGTCCGCCTGCGGGCGCGAGCGCAACAGGCCCTCGGCAGCAAATTCGACTTCCGCCTGTTCAACGACACCGTGGTGAAGGGAGGCGGCGTACCGATGACGGTGCTGGCGGCGAATGTGGATGCGTGGGTGAAGGGGAGGATGGGCTAGGCACCACGGCAATCGGGACAGTCCGGTCGCAACAGGCGCGGTGCGCGATTGACTTACGCGGTCATGGCTGGATAACCGTCCCGGTTCCTGAGCGGACCGACACGGGGGAAATGACATGCAGAAGTCGCGCATCCATGCGTTCGACTATATTCGCGCGACCTGTATCATGCTGGTGGTGATCTATCATGTCCTGCTGTCGATCAACGACAGCGGCGTCCCCGTTCCGGCTGCCATCATGGAAGTCAATCGCGCCCTGTCTACCGTCCGGATGCCGGTCTTCTTCTTCGTATCCGGCATCCTGTTCCATCTTGTCTTCGAGCAGGGCAAATCCGACTTCTGGCGCAATCTGGTGGTGGGACTGGCGATCCCCTATTTGGCATGGAGCTTCGTTCAGGGCGTTGGAAAGATGATGATGCCCGGAAGCACGGCCAATCCAGTGACGGGGTCGGACCTCCTGGCGATTCTTTGGGCGCCGATCGACCATTTCTGGTTCATCTACGCCCTGATCGTGGCTCGCCTCGTCGGCAGGCTGGACGATCGCAAGGGCTATGTGATCCTTGCCGTCTTCGTCGCGAGCCTGGCCTTCTACTATCTCACCCGCGTAGACCTCATGCCCAAGGGACTGTGGTCGTCGCTGACGCGCGGGCTGACCTATTTCATCGGCGGCCTGTGGTTCGCCCGTCATTACAATATCGACTTGCTCAAAGCTCCCAGCCTGCGGGCGGCCACCATTCGCTTCGCCGTCGCGGCGATCGCTTTCATCTGCGTCCGGTATATCGACCTAGCATTCCTGATGCCCCGCTTGCCGCTGCTGGCCGGTGTGGCCCAGACGATCGTGGAACCGGCGCTGGGGATCTACGCCGCCATCACGCTGAGCCTCTCGCTGCCCGCGCCCACAAGCTTGGGAGGCCGATGCGCCGCGCTCGTCGCTCAGGGATCGCTGGTCATCTATCTGATGAACCCCATGGTTGCCGCCGTATCGCGGTCCGCCATGATAAAGGCCGGCATGGATCACTGGCTGCTGCTGTTCATCGCAGTGCTGGCGATCACGACCATGGTGCCGGTGACGATCTACCTGGTCGCCAACCGCCTGCGGCTGCTTCCCTATCTCGCTCTTGGACCCAATCGTCGGATACCGCGGGCAGCACCGGCGTCCGCCTGATACACGCCAATGACCGTTCTGACGGGCAATACGGACGCGTGGGTGTAGGCAGCTGATGGACTGACTGCTCTCCTTCCCCTCGCGGGAGGGGGAACAAAAAGACCGGGGGACATGCTCCCCCGGCCTTCCCTATCTCCGCGTCGTCAGGCCTTAACCGACGAACGCCCGCTCGATAACGAACTGCCCCGGCGCGGCGTTGCTGCCTTCGGTGAAGCCTTCGCTCTCGAAGAAGGCCGCGAACTGCTTGATCATCTCCATGCTGCCGCACATCATGATCCGGTCGGTCTCAGGGTCGAACTTCGCCGCGCCCGGAATGCCCTCGAATAGGGCGCCGCTCTCGACCAGCTTGTCGATGCGCTGCGTGTTGCCCTCGAACGGTTCGCGGGTCACGGTCGGCACATAGTGGAACTGCGCGGGCGCCTGTTCCGACACCAGCGGGTCTTCCGCCCACTTGCCTTCCAGCTCCTCGCGGAACGCCAAATCGCTCACCCGGCGCACCGAATGGACGATCACCACCTGCTCGTAAAATTCATAGACATCGGGGTCGCGCGACAGGCTGAGGAAGGGCGCAAGGCCCGTGCCGGTCGACAGCATGATGAGCCGCTTGCCCGGCAGCAGCGCGTCGGTGACGAGCGTGCCGGTCGGCTTGCGGCCGAGGTAAATCTGGTCGCCCGGCTGGATCAACTGGAGCTTCGAAGTCAGCGGCCCGTCCTGCACCTTGATCGACAGGAACTCGATCTCCTCGTCCCAGCTCGGGCTTGCCACCGAGTAGGCGCGCAGCAGCGGCTTGCCATTGTCGCCGGGCAGGCCGATCATCACGAACTCGCCCGAGCGGAAGCGGAAGCTGGCGGGCCGGGTGATGCGGAAGCTGAAAAGATGCTCGTTCCAATGCTTGACCGACAGCACGGTCTCCACGGAAAGCGCGCCGGTCGGTTCCAATGCCGGCTTGTCGGTCGTCACGTCGGTCAACAGGTCTGTCCTTGCACTTGGCCGGCCGCTTGTCCCGCGACCAGTTGCGGATCGTTCGCAATAATGATGATGTCCGCGAATTGGCCCGTCCGCGCCGCCAAGGCAAGGCCAAAAAAACTTGGGGTCGCTAAACCGCCGCCCCGCCTCAGCCGAACAGCCCCTTGGCGATGCCGCCCAGTTCGTTGAGGGGATTGCCGTCGCCGTCCCGGTCGAACATGCCGCCGATCTGGCCCAGCAACCCCTCCGGTCCGGTGAGGTTGCCGAGCAGCCCCTGGAGCGCGTCCGCCGACACGCCATGCTCGGCCGCCACTTCGGCCAGCGCTGCAACGCTCGTCTCCCCCGATCCGATCTTTGCCGCAATCTCGCTCATCAGCGCCTGCATCTGCGCAGGCTCAAGCCCGACCTGCGCCGCCACTGCTTCAAGCCCCCCCAGCTTCCCGATCAGATCGTCGAACATGCCCGTCACTCCATCATATTCTGCGCCGGAGGATAGCAGTCCGCTCGCCCCAAAGCAAAAGGCCGGAAGGATCGCTCCCCCGGCCCCTTTGCTTGTCCTGTCGGCCGGATCAGGCGGCGGCGACCAGCGCCGCGCTGCGGACGCCGTCGTCCACATGATCCTCGAACTGGGCGAAATTGTCGACGAACGCCTTGACCAGCGTCGCCGCCGTCGCGTCATAGGCGGCCTTGTCCGCCCACATGGCGCGCGGATCGAGGATGGTCGAATCGACGCCGTTCACCGCCACCGGCACTTCGAAACCGAAGTTCGGATCGGTGCGGAATTCGGCGCTGTTCAGGCTGCCGTCGAGCGCGGCGTTCAGCAGCGCGCGCGTCACCTTGATCGGCATGCGCTTGATGCCCGGCATCGTCGCCTTGCCGCCCGCCCAGCCGGTGTTGACCAGCCAGCAGGTGACGCCGCCCTTGTTGATCCGCTCCTTCAGCAGATTGCCGTAGACGCTGGGGTGGCGCGGCATGAACGGCGCGCCGAAGCAGGTCGAGAAGGTGGCGGTCGGCTCCGTCACGCCGATCTCCGTCCCCGCGACGCGCGCGGTGTAGCCGGACAGGAAGTGATACATGGCCTGCTCGGGCGTCAGCCGCGCGATCGGCGGCAGCACGCCATAGGCGTCGGCGGTCAGGAAGATGATGTTCTTGGGCACCGGGCCCAGATTCTTCTCCGACGTGTTCGGGATGAAATCGATCGGGTAGGAACCGCGGCTGTTTTCAGCGAGGCTGTTGTCGTCCAGGTCGATGGCGCGGCTTTCCTCGTCCATCACGACATTTTCCAGCACCGTGCCAAACCGCTTGGTGGTGGCGAAGATCTCCGGCTCGGCCTCGGCCGACAGGTTGATCATCTTGGCGTAGCAGCCGCCCTCGAAATTGAAGACCGCCGTGTCCGACCAGCCATGTTCGTCATCGCCGATCAGCGTGCGGCTGGCGTCGGCCGACAGGGTCGTCTTGCCGGTGCCGCTAAGGCCGAAGAAAACCGCCGTGTCGCCGTCCGGGCCGATATTGGCCGAACAGTGCATCGGCATCACGCCCTTCACCGGGAGGAGGTAGTTGAGGATGCCGAACACCGACTTCTTCATCTCGCCGGCATAGGCGGTGCCGCCGATCAGGATCAGCTTCTCGGTGAAGTTGACCGCGATCACCGTCTCCGTGCGGCTGCCGTGGCGCGCCGGGTCGGCGCGGAAGCTCGGCAGGTCGATGATCGTATATTCGGGCGCGAAACCGGGCAGCTCATCGGCGGTCGGGCGGACCAGCAGGGTGCGGATGAACAGGTTGTGCCAGGCGAATTCGTTGATGACGCGCACGTTGACGCGATGTTCGGGCTGCGACCCACCGAACAGATCGGCGACATAGAGTGTGCCCTTCTCGCCCAGCGCCTTGAAGAAGTCTTCCTTCAGCGCGGCGAAATGCTCCGGCGTCATGGGGACGTTGGTGTTGCCCCACCACACGGTGCTTTCGGTCTCTGCGTCGCGGACGATGAACTTGTCCTTTGCGCTGCGGCCGGTGTGCTTGCCGGTCTTGACGACCAGCGGACCGTCCTTCGACAGCTTGCCCTCGCCGTTGCGGGTCGCCGCTTCCACGAGCGCCGCGGTGCCGAGATTCCAATGCTGGGTGGCATGGGTGGAAATGCCCTGGTCGGCCAGGGTGATAGAGGATACGGCCTGCACGCCTTTGCTCCTGATATATGGTTGTCGGCCACGGTCGATGACGACCGCGTCCGTTCCGCTTTGTGCGCTGTGTCGCAGCGTCATTCTACGCAGACGACTTAAGGCATAGGGGGTTGTACGCACAGCGTCAAATGCGCGCATTGATCGGATCGTACCGAATTAGTGCACTCAGGTTAAGGATTCGCTGTTCAGCGGCGTCCTTGCGGCACCGCCTGTCCTCGTCTAACGCTGGACCGACACATTTATCCGCCCTTCGGGAAGCCGCATGACCGCAACCATCGCCCTGGTGGACGACGACAAGAATATCCTGACCTCGGTGTCGATCGCGCTCCAGTCGGAGGGTTTTCTGACCCGCATCTATTCCGATGCCGAAGGCGCCCTGAAGGCGCTGATCGACAATCCGGCGGACCTTGCCGTCTTCGACATCAAGATGCCGCGCATGGATGGCCTCGAACTGCTGCGTCGCCTGCGCGAAAAGAGCCAGATGCCCGTCATCTTCCTGACATCGAAGGCGGACGAACTGGACGAGGCGCTGGGCCTTGCCATGGGGGCGGACGACTATATCGCCAAGCCCTTCTCGCAGCGCCTGCTCATCGCCCGCATCCGCGCGATCCTGCGCCGGTCCGAAATGCGCGCCGCGCCCGAAACGCCCGACGAGCCGGTGGCGGATCCGATCCAGCGGGGCCGGCTGGAAATGGATCCGGCCCGCCACCGGGTGAAGTGGGACGGGCGCGACGTGACGCTCACGGTAACGGAATTCCTGATCCTGGAGACGCTGGCCCAGCGGCCCGGCGTGGTCAAGAACCGCAACCAGTTGATGGACGCCGCCTATCAGGACGACGTCTATGTCGACGACCGCACGATCGACAGCCACATCAAGCGACTGCGCCGCAAGTTTCGCGAGGTGGACCCTGAATTCAACGCAATCGACACGCTCTATGGCGCCGGCTACCGATTCTCGGAGGAATAACGACGCGCCGCTTGCGGTGCGCTGGTCGGGCCGGATGAGCCTGACGCCGCGCATCCTGGCGGTGAACGTCTTTGCGCTGGCGCTGCTCGCCGGCGGATTCTTCTATCTCGACAGCTACCGGACGCGCATCGTCGATGCCCGGCTCGACCAGTCCGCGCGGGAGCTCAACCTGCTCGCAATCGGCCTTGAAAATGCCCCGGCCAACCGCAGCGCACCGCTTATTTCCGATTATGCCAGCGAAACCGGGGACCGGGTGCGGCGCTATGCGCCCGACGGACGGCTGGTGGCGGACAGTTTCGTCCTCGGAGGCCCTCTCTATCATTTGCGCTCGCCCGCGCAGGAGGAATGGCAACGCCATGTCGCCCGCTTCCTCGACAAGGTCGTGGACAAGGTGGTGTCGGCCGACCGTCCGCCCGACTTCGAGGAACCCGCGATCGACCGGGCGCAGGCATGGCCGGAACTGATGCTCGCACGCAAGACGGGCAAGCCGCAGGCGATGAACCGCTATGCGCCCGACCGCACCTTCATGATCTCGGCGGCAGTGCCGCTGCGCGACGGCACACTGCTGCTCGCGACAGAAAATGCGCGCGATATCACCCGCACGGTACGGGCCGAGCGGTTGCGCCTGGGCATGGTGCTGGCCGTCGCCGTGCTTGCCTCGATCCTCCTCTCCCTGTTCCTTGCCCGCACCATCGTCCAGCCGCTCCAGCGCCTCGCCCGCGCTGCCGTCCGGGTGCGCCTGGGCCGCGCGCGGGAGGTGACCGTCCCGCGCCTGCCCGAACGGCGGGACGAGATCGGAATGCTCGCCCGCGCCCTGTCCGACATGAGCCACGCGCTGCGCCAGCGGATCGACGCGACCGATGCCTTCGCCGCCGATGTCAGCCATGAACTCAAGAACCCCATCGCCTCGCTCCGATCCGCCCTGGACTCGCTGGATCGGGTCGACCGGCCCGATCTGCGCGCGCAGCTCATGGCGATCGCGCAGGACGATGTGATGCGGCTCGACCGGCTCGTCACCGACATCGCCGAAGCATCCCGCGTTGACGCGGAGCTGTCGCGCACCCGGTTCGAGCCGATCGACCTTGGCTTGCTGATCGAACGCATGGTCATCGCCCGAGAGGCGCGTGGGGTGCCGCGCGGGGTCCGGCTCGCCTTCGCCCGCCCGCGCAAGGATGTCGCGGTGGTGCTGGGGGAGGAAGGCCGCCTCATCCGCGTGCTCGACAACCTCATCGACAATGCTGTGTCCTTCTCGCCCGATGGCGGGCTGGTCCAGATCATCGCCACGGTCGCCGACGACCAGGTGCTCGTCGCGGTCGAGGATGAAGGGCCGGGCGTCCCGGAGTCCGAGCGCGAACACATCTTCCGCCGGTTCCACAGCGTACGCCCGGAAGGGGAAGCCTTCGGCAAGCATTCCGGCCTTGGCCTCGCCATCGCCCGTTCGATAGTGGAGGGGCATCAGGGTCGCATCGCTATCGGTGACCGTGAAGACGCGCGGCACGGCGCCCGCTTCGTCGTCCGCCTGCCCATGGCAGTGGCGCGCGATCCCGGCATCGTGTCGGAATAGGACTGCCTCCGCCCTGATCGGCATTCCATTCCGCGGGGGGAGCGGCTAGAACTGGCCAGGGCATGGCACGCGCACTTTCATCCGAAACGCTTCACGCGACCAGCGTCGCCATCGGCGGCCGCGCCGTGCTCCTGACGGGGCCGAGCGGCAGCGGCAAGTCCGACCTCGCGCTGCGCCTGATAGACCGCGGCGCCCTGCTGGTCAGCGACGACTATACGCTGGTGAAGCGTGTCGACGGCACCCTGATCGCCACCGCGCCCGCGACGATCGCGGGCAAGATGGAGGTGCGGGGGATAGGCATCGTCGATCTGCCCGCCGCCAGTGAAGCGCCCGTGGCCCTGCTCGTCGACCTGTTCGACACGATCGATCGTATGCCGCTCGACATGCGGCGCAGGACGCTGGCCGGAATCGACGTGCCCATCGCGCGGGTCGCCCCGTTCGAAATCTCCGCCGCGATCAAGGTCGAACTCGCGCTCAAGTCGCTCGGGCTGAACGGCGCAGGGCCGGTATGAGCCAGCCCAAGACGATCCTCCTCCTGTCCGGCCTGTCGGGCGCGGGCAAGACGACCGCGCTCAAGACGCTGGAGGATATGGGGTGGGAAGTGGTCGACAACCTGCCGCTGCTCCTGCTCGACCGACTGCTCGACACGCCCCTTCCCGCCGGCCATGACGCGCAGGACGAGCGCCCGCTCGCGCTCGGCATCGACGCGCGCACCCGCGGCTTCGACGCCGAAGCGATCGTCCAGCGGATCAAGGCGCTGCGCGAACGGCACGGCCATGACATTGAAACGCTGTTCCTCGACTGTTCGGGCGCGGAGCTGGAGCGCCGCTTTGCGGAGACGCGCCGCCGTCACCCGCTTGGGCTCGACCGGCCCGCTGCCGACGGCATCGCCCGCGAACGCGAACTGACCGAGCCGCTACGCCGCTGGGCAAGCCAGGTGATCGACACCACCGGCCTCACCACCAACGCGCTGCAACAGGAAATCCGCAACCGCTTCTCGCGCGAAGGCCTGTCGGAACCGGTCCTCACCATCCTGTCCTTCGGCTATTCGCGGGGCGTCCCCCGCAATGCGGATCTGATGTTCGACATGCGCTTCCTGCGCAACCCGCATTGGGACGATCGTCTGCGGCCGCTGACCGGCCTGGATCCGGCCGTCGCCGACTATATCCGCGAAGACCCCGCCTATGAGGAGACGGTGAGCAAGATCGAGGATTTGCTCGCCACGCTCCTCCCCCGCTATGCCGAGGGCGGGAAGACCTACATCACCGTCGCGTTCGGCTGCACGGGCGGCAAGCACCGCTCCGTCCACGTCGCGACGCGCGTCGCGAAATACTTGCAAGCCGCCGGCTTTTCGCCCACGGTCCTGCACCGCAATATTGAATCGGCGCCCCAGGACAGCCTGGAGAAGCGCCGTCCGGGAGGCCCGAAAGCATAATCATGACAAAGGTGGGCCGAAGAAACAGATGATCGGACTAGTCCTCGTCACCCATGGGTCGCTGGCGACGGAATTCGTCGTGGCGATGGAACATGTGGTGGGTCCCCAACAGCAGATCGCGACGATCTGCATCGGGCCGGAAGACGATATGGAATTGCGCCGCGCGGACATCGCGGCTGCCGTGGGCCGCGTGAATGACGGGTCGGGCGTCATCCTCTTGACCGACCTGTTCGGCGGCACGCCCTCCAACCTCGCCATATCGCTGCTGAAGGCCGGCGAGATAGAGGTGATCGCCGGTATCAACCTCCCCATGCTCATCCGCCTGGAAAGCGCGCGCAAGGTCATGGACGTGCGCGCCGCCGTCGCCGCCGCGCGCGAGGCGGGTCAGAAATATATCAGCGTCGCATCAGAATTGTTGGGCAGCACCACATGAATGAAATCAGCCAGGAAGTACGGATCAGCAACAGGCGCGGCCTCCACGCCCGCGCCAGTGCGAAGTTCGTCACGCTGGCAAGCGGCCTGCCCGCCGACATCACCGTCAGCAAGGACGGCAATCACGTCACCGGCACGTCGATCATGGGCCTCATGATGCTGGGCGCCGCGATGGGCGACCATATCGTCATCAAGGCGTCCGGCCCGGAAGCGGCCGATTCTCTGGGCAAGCTCGTCACCCTGGTCGAGGACAAGTTCGGCGAGGAGTGAGCGCTTAGCTCCCGACCTGACCTTCCTTGCGCATCTCGGTGAAAATCTCCCACGTCGCCAGGAACAGCGCGGCGATCACCGGCCCGATGACGATGCCGTTGAACCCGAACAGCTCGATGCCGCCCAGCGTCGAAATCAGCACCACATAATCGGGTATCCGCGTGTCGCGCCCGACTAGGATCGGCCGTAGCAGATTGTCCACCGATCCGATGATGACCGCGCCCGATCCGACGACCACCGCGCCCTGCCAGATCGCGCCCGTGGCGAAGAGATAGAGCGCCACCGGCCCCCAGACGATCGCTGCGCCCACGGCGGGCAGCAGCGAGAAGACGCCCATCAGCACGCCCCACAGCAGCGCGCCGGGGATATCGAGCAGCCAGAAGACGACGCCGCCGATCAACCCCTGCACGATGGCGACGACGATGCTGCCCTTCACCGTCGCGCGGATCACCACAACGAAACGCTGGAGCAGCGCCTCGCGCTGATGCGGGCGCAGCGGTGCAGCCTCGGCGAAGCGCTGCGCCAGCCGATCCCCGTCGCGCAGCAGGAAGTAGGCGAGGTAGAGCATGACGCCGAGCGCGATGACGAAGCTGAACGCCCCCTGCCCGATCAGCAGCGCCTGCCCGGCGAAGGAGCGGAAGCTGCTGGTGAGGCCGCGCGTCACGGTGATCCGCGCCGCGTCGAAATTGCTGAAGCCCAGGCGCCGCAGGATGCTGTGCGCCCAATCTGGCAGCGCGGCGACCATCTGCCCGAACATCCGCTCGAAATTGATCTGGCCCGACTGGATCAGGCCATAGAAATGCGCCGCCTCCTGCACCAGCGCGAAGGTCAGGAGGATCGCGGGCACGATCACGATCGCGATGATGAGGGTCAGGCTGATCAAGGCCGCGCTGTTGCGATGCGTCGGCATCGCCTTGAGCAGCCGCTGGTTCACCGGCCAGAACAGGATGGCGACGATCACGCCCCATAGCACCGCGGCGAAGAAAGGCTCCAGCACCGCGGCGAAGGCGATCGACACCAGCACGACGACGCTCAGGAAAAAGCCATCCTCGATGCGGTGCGTCTTAGGTCCGGTCATTCCACCCCCGTAAGCAAGTTTGCAGGCCAAATCCATGGGATCGCGTGCGGGTTCCGTCCCCTCTGTCCTTTTGCGCTCTTGCCCGATAGAGAGGCCGCTTATTCTCTCTGGGATGCAGCATCGGTCGTGGCACGCGAGATTACCGGATTTTCCAACCCGCTAGTAAAGCGCGTCCGCAGCCTGCGCGAAAAGAAGTTCCGCAAGGCGGAGGGGCTTTTCCTGGCGGAGGGGCTGCGTATCCTGACCGAAGCGCGCGAGGAAGGCGTACTACCCGAAATGCTCTTTCACGCTGGGTCCACTCATCCTCTGGCGGTCGACCTGATCGCCGCGATGGAAGAGGCCGGCGGCGACGTCATCGAAACCACGCCCGACATCCTGTCCAAGATCAGCGGCAAGGACAACGCCCAGGCGGTGGTCGGCGTATATCGCGATCGCCTCACCCCACTTGCCGCGCTGGACCGGACGAAGGCCGACATCTGGATCGTCGCCCAGTCGCTGCGCGACCCCGGCAACTTGGGCACCATATTGCGCACCGGCGATGCCGTGGGCGCGGGCGGCCTCATCCTCATCGACGACTGCGTCGATCCCTTCTCGGTCGAATCGGTTCGCGCCAGCATGGGCGCGCTCTTCACCCAGTCGATCACGCAGGCGCGGTGGGAGGAATTCCTGTCCTGGCTGCGTTCCGGCCCCGGCGAATTGATCGGCACCAGCCTCAAGGCGACCCAGGATTATCAGCAGCCGCGCTATCGCAGCCCGTCCTTCCTGCTTGTAGGCAACGAGGCGCAGGGCCTGCCCGAAGACTATGAGGCGCAATGCGACCTCCTGGTGAAGATGCCGATGCTAGGCAAGGCCGACAGCCTGAACGCCGCGGTGGCGACGGCGGTCATGGCCTATGAATTGCTGAATCAGAAACGAAAGTCATAGATCATCGTCATCCCAGAGCAGGCTGGGATCTCGCTTTTTGCTGCGAGAGAGAGAAGAGAGATGCCAGCCTCCGCTGGCATGACGGAACGGGGAAAAGACATGGCGGGGACGAGTGGCATCGGCGAAATGTGGCGGCACAAGCGCGTGTTGGCCGCGAGCCTCATCGGCACGGCGGTAGAATTCTACGACTTCTACATCTACGCGACGGCCGCCAGCCTGATCTTCCCCGCGCTGTTCTTCCCTTCTTCATCGCCCAGCGCGCAACTGATGGCTTCCTATGGCAGCCTCGCACTCGCCTTTCTCGCCCGTCCCCTCGGCGCTGCGGTGTTCGGTCATTATGGCGACCGCATCGGGCGCAAGGCGACGCTGGTCACGTCGCTCATGCTGATGGGCGGCTGCACGCTGGCGATCGGCTTCCTGCCCACGCATCAGCAGATCGGCTTCTGGGCGCCGCTCATCCTCTGTCTCCTGCGCTTCGGCCAGGGCCTTGGCCTTGGCGGCGAATGGGGCGGCGCGGCGCTGCTGGCGGTGGAAAACGCCCCACCCGGCTGGCGCGCGCGCTTCGGCATGTTCCCGCAGCTGGGCGCTCCGGTCGGGTTCATCGCGGCCAACGGTCTGTTCCTCGTCCTCGGGACGATGCTGTCCGATGCGGATTTCTATGCCTGGGGCTGGCGCCTGCCCTTCCTTGGCAGCAGCGTGCTGGTCTTCCTCGGCCTCTGGGTGCGGCTGAAGCTCACCGAAACGCCGGAGTTCGCCGCCGCAAAGGCGGAAGCGCCGCCGCCTGCCGTCCCGCTCGCGACTTTGCTCTCCTCGCACCTGGGCGCGGCGATCGCCGGCACCTTCGCCTGCGCGGCCTGCTTCGCCATCTATTATATCGCGACCGCCTTCGCGCTCGGCTACGGCACCACGACGCTGGGGATCGACCGCAGCACCTTCCTCTCGCTGCAACTCGGCGCGATCCTCTTCATGGCGGTCAGCATCGTCCTCGCCGGCTGGTGGGCGGACCGGGCCAGCCCGACCCGCGTTCTGGCCTGGGGCTGCGGCGGCGCGGTGCTGATGGGCATCGTCTTCGGCCCCCTGATCGGCGCGGGCACGCTGCTTCCGATCTTCCTCGCGCTTGCGCTGGCGCTGTTCCTGATGGGCTTCGTCTACGGGCCGCTGGGCGCCTATCTCCCCGCCCTTTTTCCGATCCAGCTGCGCTATACGGGGGCATCCTTCGCCTTCAACCTGGGCGGCATTCTCGGCGGCGCGCTTGCCCCGATCGTCGCGACTTGGCTGATCGCCACCCAGGGCGTCGCGCTCGTCGGCCTCTATATGTCGGTCGCCGCCGCCATCAGCCTCATCGGCCTATGGTGGACCAGTCGCTACCCCTGACGCGTCAGATCGGCTTGCGCATCAGGATCAGCGGCACGCCGCTGTCCTCGAACGCGCGCACGTCCTCAAAGCCGAAGCGGCGGTAGAGCGGCAAACCCGCCATCGTCGCGGACAGTTCGAGCGCCCAGAAGCCCTCCGCCCGCGCTGCTGCTTCGCACAAGGACAGAATCAGCATCCCCACGCCCTGCCGCACATGATCAGGGTGGGTGTACATCGCCCGAACCTTCGCCGCCTCACGCGCCGGGTCGAGCAACCGATCGTCGCGCCCGGCGCTGCCGTCATTGCCATAAGGCGTCGCCCGCCGGCTCCATCCCCCGCATCCCGCGATCGCGCCGTCCCGCTCCACCACGAAATAAGTGCCGTCCGCGATCAGTCGCCGATCCAGCCCCATGAAGCCATGGGACGCGCGCACCTGCGCCGGGCTGAGAAAGGCGTCCTGCAACCGGTCGATGGCGAGGGTCATCACAGTGGAAAGGACGGGTTCGTCCGATGGCAGGGCAAGGCGGTGGTTAAGCATGGGTCCAATTCAGATTGTGGAGGTAGCTACAACGAACGAACGCCATCAATCCGCAATAAAAAAATTCCGTGTGTAGCTTTTATGTAACACATTGGCCAAATCCTGCGTCGCCCCTTCGCAGTCGCAACAAGCCACCTTGAGCCAAGCGGTACTCGACATATGCTGGCAACAAAACTCGGGACGTCAGAGGATGGATTGAAGGGCCCTGATACGATCAAAAAAGGGGGCTTAATCTATGACCGAACACATATTCGCCCGTGGCCTGACCGCGGCGTTGCTCGCTACCACGATGCTGGGCGCCATGGCCTCGCCAGCCTTCGCGCAAGAGCCTGCCCCCCCCGCGGCGGAGGATGCGGAGCAGCCAACGATCGTCGTCATCGGAACGCGGCGCACCGATCGTTCCGTCACCGATTCGGCATCGCCCATCGACGTCATCGGGGCAGCGGAACTGGCGACCCAGCCGGCGGCCGACATGCTCGAAGTCGTGAAAAACCTCGTGCCCAGCTTCAACGTCGCGCAGAACGCGATTTCCGACGCTTCCACCTTCGTTCGCGCTCCGTCCATCCGCGGCCTTGCGGGCGACATGGCGCTGGTCATGATCAACGGCAAGCGCTTCAACCGCTCCGCGCTGGTGCAGGTCGCGGCCGGCGACCCGACCAACAATCTCTCGCAGGGCTCCGACATTGCGGTGCTGCCATCCATCGCCTTTGGCAACCTGCAAATCCTGCGTGAAGGCGCGACCGCGCAATATGGTTCGGACGCCATCGCCGGCGTGCTGAACTATGCGCTGCGCGAGGACGAAGGACTGGAAGTCAACACCCGCTACGGCCAGTTCTACGACAATGGCGGCGACGGCATATCGCGGCAGATCGCGGCCTATGCCGGCGTCAAGCTGGGCGACCGTGGCTTCATCTCGGTCGCGGGCGAATATAACAAGGACGATGGCACCATCCGCAACGCGACCCGGCCCAGCGCCGTATTGTTTGCGCAGGCAAATCCCGGTCTGGCGTCGCAACTGCCCAACTATCCCGACCCGGTGCAGATTTTCGGCAATTCGCCGGCCGAAGGATGGAAGGCCACGGTCAACGCCCATTATGACGTAACCGACGCGACCCAGCTCTACGCATTCGGCAATTTCGCGCATTCCAAGATTACGCAAAGCTTCAACTATCGTCCGCCCATCACCTATTCTGCGACCGACACGGCCGGCGTCGTGCGTCCGCAGTCACGCAACACGGCGTTCAGCCATCCGATCTACCTGACCCCCTGCCCGGCGAACAGCCAGACCTGCGCCGCAGGCGGGTTCGTGAAGGACAACAATACCTTCTCCTTCTCCTCATTGTATCCGGCGGGCTTTACCCCCCAGTTCGTGGGTGTGAAGGATCAGGCATTCGGCGTATTGGGCATCAAGGGTGACCTGATCGAGAACCTGACGTTCGACGTGTCGGGATCGCTCAGCCGCAACGCGCTGACCCTGTCCATGTTCGACTCGCTCAGCCCCTCCTATGGGCCGCTCTCGCAGACGGAGTTTGAATTCGGTTCGCTGATCCAGAGGGAAACCAATCTGAACGCCGATTTCGTCTATTCGCTTGATGCCGGCCTGGCCAGCCCGGTCACCATCGCGTTCGGCGGCGAATATCGCAAGGAAACCTACGAGGCGACCGAAGGCGACCCACAATCCTATGGCATCGGGCCGTATGCCACTCAGGTGCTGTATGTCGAAACGGCGCCCGGCGTGTACGCTCTGGATTCCACCGTCACCATGCCCCCCGGTGCGAGCGGCTATGGCGGCACCAGCCCGGATGCGGCCGACAGCTTTTCGCAACATTCCTATGCCGGCTATCTCAGCGCGGAAGTCGACCTGACCGACACGCTGTCGGTGGGCGCCGCTGGTCGCTATGAACATTACAGCACCTTCGGGTCCGCCACGGTGGGCAAGGTCAACGCGCTGTGGAAGATCACGCCGGCAGTCTCGGTACGCGGTACGATCGGCACCGGCTATCACGCGCCGTCGCCGGGCCAGAGCAACGTCCAGATTCTGACGACGGCCTTCACCAACGGTATTCAGGTGCAGACGGGCACCTATCCCGTCAGCAATCCGATTGCGCAATATTTCGGCGCAACCCCTCTGAAGCCGGAAAAGTCCACCAACTACGGTCTGGGCTTCGTGTTCAAGCCCTTGCCCAATCTGACTCTGACGGTCGACGGTTACTGGATCAAGATCAAGGATCGTATCGGCACGTCGCAGACCTATAGCGTCACCGCCGCGGACATCGCTGCCCAGCCCGCCCTGCTGGCGGTGGGGGTCGGCGGCGACGTCAATTACCCCACGAGCGCCTACGACTCACGGACTGCGGGTATCGACTTTGTCGGCACCTACAGGACGGGTCTGGGTGATGGTTCGCTCAACCTGACGCTGGCCTATAACTATAATGAAACGAAGGTGACGAAGTTCGATGCGGCTATCATCAGCGCCTCCCAGAAGAAAGACATCGAAGGCACCATTCCAAAGCATCGCGCTACGTTGACTGGAACCTATGCCATCGGCGACCTAACGATCACGGCGCGTGAGAACTTCTTCGGCTCGTTCATTCTGGAAGACGCGTTCCCCGGTCAGAAATTCGGGTCCAAATTCACCACCGACCTGGAAGTCAGCTACAAGATCGCCGACCATTACACGTTGGCGGTGGGCGCGACCAACCTGTTCAATACCTACCCGGACAAGATCAAGGCGACTGCCGCAAACCCGATCTACGTGCTGACCAACAGCCTGTCGAACGGCCAGGTCTATCCGAACAGCGGCGGGCCTTTCGGCGCCAATGGCGGCTTCTGGTACGCCCGCCTGAAGGTGAAGATCTGACAGCCAGCTTCACGCAAAAAGAAATCGGGCGCCGAAAGGCGCCCGATTTTTTAAGTCCCATTGCGAAGCGGGGAAGAAGGTGCTGGCAGCGTCTTCTTCCTCCAGCCAATCAACCTTCGCGGTTGTCGCGGCGCTCGGCGATGCGGGCGCGCTTGCCGGTGCGGCCGCGCAGATAGTAGAGCTTGGCGCGACGCACGACGCCGCGGCGGACCACGGTGATGCTGTCGATGTTGGGCGAATAGAGCGGGAACACGCGCTCCACGCCTTCGCCGAACGAAATCTTGCGCACGGTGAAGTTGGAACCCATGCCCTTGTTGGAGCGGGCGATGCACACGCCCTCATAGGCCTGGACACGGCTCCGGTCGCCTTCGATGACCTTCACGCCGACGCGCAGCGTGTCGCCGGGGCGAAAATCGGGGATGTCCTTGCCGAGGGCGGCGATGCTTTCCGCCTCGATCTGCTGGATGATGTTCATGTAACGTCAGTCCTCAACTTTGCGTTGCGCACCAGAGGGCGGTTGGTCCCGAACGCCGATATGACGTTCCCAAAGGTCCGGCCGCCTTAGCCGTGTATCATCTTCCGCCCTTTGTTTCCGCCAGGCGGCGATCTTCGCATGATCCCCCGATCGCAACACTTCAGGGATCGTACGCCCCTCCCAGTCTACCGGGCGGGTATAATGCGGATATTCGAGCAGCCCCGTTTCGAAGGACTCCTCGACTCCGCTTGAAGCCGCGCCCATTACACCGGGAAGCAGCCTGACGCAAGCATCGAGCAGCAGCAGCGCCGCCATCTCTCCGCCCGACAATATGATGTCGCCCATGCTGACCTGTTCGATCGGCCGCGCGTCGAAAATCCGCTCGTCGAACCCCTCGAACCGGCCACACAGGATGGTCGCGCCCGGCCCCTCCGCCAGCGCCCTTACCCGCGCCTGCGTGATCGGCGCACCACGCGGCGTCATCGCCAGCACCGGAAGATCGGGCCGCGCGGCCAGCGCATAGTCGACCGCCCTCGCCACGATGTCGGCGCGCAGCACCATGCCTGCCCCCCCGCCGGCCGGCGTATCGTCCACGGTGCGATGCTTGTCGGTGGCGAAGTCGCGGATATGGATCGGCGCGCAGGACCATTTACCTTCGGCCAGCGCCCGCCCCGCCAGCGACAGGCCAAGCGGACCGGGGAACATCTCGGGATAGAGGGTGAGAACCTGCGCGGTGAAGCTCATCGCCGCCGTGCCCGCAGGCGCGCCGCGGACCAGCCGCCTGCCATGCACAATATCCCGCATATCAGCAGCGCGATGCCGATCGCGCGGAGCATGTCGGCAAAGGGCCGTTCGGGATGCGCCAGCGCCGGGAGGAGCAACAGCAGGGGGATGGGCAGCACCAGCGCGACCGCCGTCCACAGCTTCGCCCGCCGCGGCCAGCCGATGCCGTGCAGCCGCCACCCGGCGACCAGCATGAAGATCAGATAGACGGCGGTGACGATCCGGGCCATGTCCATGCCGGTCAGGACACGAAGGCGGCGTCGATCACCGCCCCGTCCTCGCCCAGCGTGACGACATGCATCGGCGCCATGAAGCGCCTGGGCTTCTGGCCGTCCACCGCGGGACGCTCGACCTCGACGATATCGCCCGCGCCGAAATTCTCGACCGCGACGATCTCGCCCAGCGCCTCGCCCTCGCTCGACGTGCAAGGCAGGCCGATGAGGTCGGCATGATAATATTCGCCCTCGCCCAGCGGCGGCAGGGCGGATCGCGGCACCGTCAATTCGGTGCCGCGCAACGCCTCGGCCGCGCTGCGATCGCCGATTTCGGCAAAGCGCGCCACCGCGCCATTGGGGCCGGGACGCACCGACTTCAACGTCAGGCCGCGTCCCGCCGCATCGAAGCCCTTATAGGCTTTGAGGCTTTCCACCCCTTCGCCGAAGAGCTTCAGGCGAACTTCGCCCGTCACGCCATGCGCGCCGATGATGACGGCGAGGGTGACGGGCTTGTCGGTCAAAGGGTTCAGCCCTCGGCCTGCTCGGCGGCAGCTTCCTCAGCGGGAGCTTCCTCGGCGGCGGGCTCTTCCGCCGGCGCCTTGGCGGCTTCTTCCGCAGCCTTGCGGGCTTCTTCGGCTTCGGCCAGCTTGGCGGCACGATCTTCGGCGCGCTCCTTGGCCTTCTGGCCCGGCTCGGCCTTGTTCGGGTTGTTGCGCGCCTTGCGCTCCTTCACGCCGGCGGCGTCGAGGAAGCGGGCGACACGGTCGGTCGGCTGCGCGCCGGCTTCGATCCAGTGCTTGGCCCGCTCGGCGTCCAGAACGACGCGCTTCTCGTCGCCCTTGGGCAGGACGGGATTGTAGCTGCCGATGCGCTCGATGAACTTGCCGTCACGCGGGGCGCGGCTGTCGGCCACGACGATGCGGTAATAGGGGCGCTTCTTGGAGCCGCCGCGCGACAGACGGATGGAGGTTGCCATGGAACTTCTTGCCTTTCTACTTACGATTCAATGCGTTGAAACAAATTACTTCTTCATGAAATTCTGAAAGCCGGGCGGCAGCTTGGGCATGTTGCCGCCAAGTCCACCCAGGCCACCCAGCCCCGACAGGTCGGGCGGCGATCCGCCCTCCGGCCCGCCAAGACCACCCATGCCGCCACCGCCAGTGAACATCTTGGCGAGACCCTTGAGCCCGCCCATCTTGCGGATCTTCTTCATCGCCGTTTCCATCTCCTGATGCATTTTCAGGAGACGGTTGACGTCCTGCACGGTGCGGCCGGAACCCTTGGCGATGCGGATCTTGCGCTTGGCGTTGATGAGCGCGGGCTTCTCCCGCTCCTTGGGCGTCATGGAGCCGATCATCGCGTCCAGATGGATCAACGTCTTGTCGTTCGCACCGCTCGCCGCCATCGCCGCCTGCGCCTTCTTGAGGCCCGGCAGCATGCCCGCAAGCGCGCCAAGCCCGCCCATACGGCGCATCTGATTGAGCTGGGCGCGCAGGTCGTTCATGTCGAACTGACCCTTCGCCATCTTCTTGGCGAGCTTGTCGGCCTCCTCGGCATCGATCGTCTCGGCCGCGCGCTCGACCAAGCTGACGACATCGCCCATGCCCAGAATGCGCTGCGCGACGCGCGCGGGGTGGAAGGGTTCGATCGCGTCCAGCTTCTCGCCGGTGCCCGCAAACTTGATCGGCCGACCCGTCACCGCGCGCATCGACAGCGCCGCGCCGCCCCGCGCATCGCCATCCATACGGGTCAGCACCACGCCAGTCAGCGGCACCTGCGCCGTGAAGTTGGTCGCGACATTGACCGCGTCCTGCCCCGTCAGCGAGTCGACGACGAGCAGGATTTCGGCCGGGTTCGCCGCGTCGGCAACCGCCTTCATCTCGTCCATCAGCGCCTGGTCGACATGGAGGCGACCCGCCGTGTCGAGCATCACCACGTCGAAGCCCTGGAGCTTGGCCGACTGGAGCGCGCGCTTCGCGATCTCGACCGGCTGCTGCCCCGGCACGATCGGCAGCGTCGCCACGTCAGTCTGCGTGCCGAGCACCGCCAGCTGTTCCTGCGCTGCCGGGCGCTGGACGTCGAGCGACGCCATCAGCACCTTCTTGCGCTCTTTTTCCTTCAGCCGCTTGGCGATCTTGGCGGTCGTGGTCGTCTTGCCCGACCCCTGAAGCCCGACCATCATGATGACGGCAGGCGGGGTCACGTCGATCAGCAGGTCGCTGGTGTCCGACCCCAACGTCTCGGTCAGCGTGTCGGAGACGATCTTGACGACCATCTGCCCCGGCGTGACGGAGCGCAGCACGTCGCTGCCCACCGCGCGCTCGGTCGCCTGGTCTACGAACTGGCGCACCACCGGCAGGGCGACGTCGGCCTCCAGCAGCGCGATCCGCACCTCGCGCATCGCGGCGCGGACATCGTCCTCCGTGAGCGCGCCGCGCCCCCGCAGCTTGTCGAAGACCCCGCCTAGACGATCGCTGAGCGAATCGAACATCATCACCTCAAATCGGAGCCTTGCGGCGCCATGAAAAACCCTCGCACCTCCAAACGACAAAATCGCCGGCGGGCGAAACCTCGCCGGCCAGCGTCCATCCGATGCCCCACCTGGGCGTCCTGGAGTCGTCAGAGTCGAACGGCGCGCCGCCCGATGCTGGGTGGGCCCTTAGGGGAAAGCGGGGGGAATGGCAAGTGTGAGAGCGGAGATGGCAGAATTAGGTGAGTTGCGGATGGTATCCTACCCGTCATGCCAGCGCAGGCTGGCATCTCTCTGTTCATTTCGGCGCCCAAAGGAAATGAGATCCCAGCCTTCGCTGGGATGACAGAATTAGTGGTTTGCAGACCCGTCTCTCCTACTCCGCCCCCGTTTGCTAGGCTCCAAGGCACGATGCCCTGCTCAACTCCCGACTTTCCGATAGGATCAACCCCGCGTAATTTTATGTCGCATTCTGCGGGAAATATGCGAAGTTAAGGGGAAGAATAGAGGGGAGCCTTCCAAATCATGAGCTGGACACGCCGCAAACCGATGGACGCGATGGTGCCGCAGGAGAGCGGTCACCAACTCGCCCGCACCCTCTCCTGGCCGCACCTGCTGGCGCTCGGCGTGGGCGCGATCGTGGGGACCGGCATCCTGACGCTGATCGGCGTCGGCGCGGATCGGGCCGGTCCTGCCGTCCTCCTCTCCTTCGCCATTGCCGGCGCGATCTGCGCCTGCGCGGCGCTCGCTTATGCCGAACTCTCCACCATGATGCCGGCGGCCGGCAGCGCCTACAGCTACTCCTATGTCGTGCTGGGCGAAGGGATCGCGTGGATCGTGGGCTGGTCGCTCATCCTCGAATATAGCCTAGTCGTCTCGACCGTGGCGGTCGGCTGGTCGGGCTATGCCGGGCCGCTGCTGACCCCGCTTGGCTTCCCGCTGGCGTTGACGCAGGGGCCGGAGCTGGGCGGCATCGTCAACCTGCCCGCCATCTTCATCATCGCCGTGGTCGCCGGGCTGCTGATGGTCGGCACGAAGGAAAGCGCGCGCCTCAACACCATCCTCGTCCTCATCAAGATCGTGACGCTGAGCCTGTTCGTCGCCTATGCCCTCCCCGCCTTCGATGCCGCCAACCTGGAGCCGTTCATGCCCTTCGGCTTCGCCAAGCATATGGGACCGGACGGGGTTGAGCGCGGCGTCATGGCGGCCGCCGCGATCATCTTCTTCGCCTTCTACGGCTTCGACGCCATCTCGACCGCGGCGGAGGAAGCCAAGAACCCCGATCGCGACCTTGCCATCGGCATCGTCGGATCGCTGGTCGCCTGCACGCTGATCTACGTCCTCGTCGCCGCCGCCGCGATCGGTGCGATGCCCTTCACCCGCTTCGCCGACTCACCCGAGCCGCTGGCCCTCATCCTGCGCGAAATGGGCCAAGGCAGTATCGCCCGCGTCGTCGCCATCGCCGCCGTCATCGCCCTGCCCACCGTGCTGCTCGGCTTCCTCTATGGCCAGAGCCGCATCTTTCTGGTCATGGCGCGGGACGGATTTCTGCCGCAAAGCCTCGCCCGTATTTCAAAGCGCGGCACGCCGGCGCGCATCACCGCCGTCACCGCGATCCTCGTCGCGATCATCGCTGGCCTCCTGCCCATCGACGAGATCGCGGCGCTGGCGAACGCCGGCACGCTGATCGCCTTCACCGCCGTCGGCCTCTGCCTCCTCGTCCTGCGCAAGCGCGCGCCCGACATCCGCCGCCCCTTCCGCACGCCCGCCGCATGGGCAGTCGGCATCGGCGCGGTCGCGGGCTGCGCCTATCTCTTCATCAGCCTGCCGATGAAGACCATTTTCGCCTGCGCGGCATGGAACGCGATCGGGTTGGCGGTCTATTGGCTTTATGGGCAGCGGCGGGCGGCTGTCGCTCAATAAGCGACGCACTGGCCTTTTCCCCCCATCCGCACTACATGCGCGCCCATCATGGGACGCTTCTCGAAAATGCATGGCCTCGGCAACGATTTCGTCGTGATCGATGCCCGCGGCGCGCCGCTGGACATGACGGAAGCGCGCGCGCGCGCCATTGCGGATCGCCATGCCGGCATCGGCTGCGATCAGCTCATCATCATCGGTGAGGCAGCGGACGCCGATGTGTCGATGCAGATTTTTAATGCCGACGGCAGCGAGGTCGAAGCCTGCGGCAACGCGACCCGCTGCGTGCCCTTGTTCGTGGGCCGCGATGTGACCATCCGCACGAAGGCCGGTCTGCTCGACGCGCGCCTGATCGATGGCGGGGTCAGCGTCGATATGGGCGTGCCCCGATTCGATTGGGACGCGATCCCGCTCGCCTATCCCATGGACACGCTGACCATGGGTGCGAGCTGGGAAGACCTGCCCGCACCCGCCGCCGTCAATGTCGGCAACCCGCATGTCGTCTTCTTCGTAGACGATCTGGACAGTGTGAACTTCGACCGGCTCGGCCCGTTGATCGAGCACGATCCGCTCTTCCCCGCGCGCGTGAACGTCAATTTCGCGCAGGTCGCGGGGGACAACCATATCCGCCTGATCGTCTGGGAACGCGGGGCGGGCCTCACCCGCGCCTGCGGCACCGGGGCGTGCGCCACAGCCGTCGCCGCAATCCGGCGCACGCTGATGCGCGGCCCTGTCACCGTCACCTTGCCAGGCGGCGACCTGCTAATCGAATGGACGCCGGGCGGGCATATCCAAATGACCGGCCCCGCCACCCATGTCTTCGATGGCGAGGCCGACTGGTCGCGTTTTTAAGGATGAGCGGCCCAGAGATCATCACCATGGGCTGCCGCCTCAATATCGCGGAGAGCGAGGCGATCAGGGACATGGCGGCAGGACAGGATGACCTGATCGTCGTCAACAGTTGCGCCGTCACTGCCGAAGCCGTCCGCCAGACTGGTCAGGCCATCCGCCGCGCCCGCCGCGATCGCCCCGACGCCCGCATCCTCGTCACTGGCTGCGCCGCCCAGACCGAACCCCAGACCTTCGCCGCCATGGCCGAAGTGGACGCGGTGATCGGCAACCGGGAAAAGATGGAGCCCGCCTCCTTCCTTCCCGCTCCCGAGCGAGTGAAAGTCGCCGACATCATGGCCGTCCGCGACACCGCGCCGCACATGGCGAGCGCCTTCGCCGACCATGCCCGCGCCTTCCTGGAAGTACAGAATGGCTGCGACCACCGCTGCACCTTCTGCATCATTCCCTATGGCCGCGGAAACAGCCGATCCGTGCCGGCGGGCGCGGTGGTGGACAAGGCGCGTGAACTGGTGGATGCGGGCTATCGCGAGATCGTCCTGACCGGCGTTGATGTGACCAGCTATGGCCCGGACCTTCCCGGGAGGCCCTCGCTCGGCCTGCTGGTGGAACGCCTGTTGAAGCATGTGCCGGATCTTCCCCGGCTGCGCCTGTCCTCGATCGACAGCGTGGAAATCGATGAACGCCTCTTCGACCTAATCGTCCACGAACCGCGCATGATGCCGCACCTCCATCTGTCGCTGCAGGCAGGGGACGACCTGATCCTGAAGCGCATGAAGCGCCGCCACAGTCGCGCGGATGCCATCCGGATCGTCGAGCGCCTGAAAGGCATCCGCCCCGACATCAGCATCGGCGCGGACATCATCGCCGGCTTCCCAACCGAGGACGAGGCGATGTTCGAGAACAGCCTGGCGCTGGTGGAGGATTGCGACATCGTCCACGGCCACATCTTCCCCTACTCGCCGCGCGCCGGCACCCCCGCCGCGCGGATGCCGCAGGTCGATCGCACCACCATAAAGGCCCGCGCCGCCCGCCTGCGCGCCGCCTGCGCGGAGCGCCGGGAGGCCTGGTTGCGCGCGCTGATCGGCACGACGCAATCGATCCTGGTCGAGCGCAGCGGCCTGACAGGCCATGCCGAAAATTTCGCTCCGGCACGCTTCATGACGGCGCAGACGCCATCGTCCATCGTCCGCGCCACCATCACGGGACTTGAGAAGGGCGTCCTGTTGGCGCAAGAGGCAGCCCGATGACCGACACTAGTGGAAACAGCTGGCGTGACCGTCTCTTCGGCGGCCTCAAGCGCACATCCGACCGGCTGGGCGAGAATCTGTCCGGCCTGTTCAAGGCCGCGCTGGACGACCAAACCCTCGACGAGATCGAGGAAGCGCTCATCATGACCGATCTTGGCCCGGCCATGGCCGCGCGCGTGCGCGACCGGCTGGCGGCGGGCCGCTACAATCGGGAGATCACCGAGGACTATCTGCGCGAGATCATCGCGGAGGAGATCGAGAAGGTTCTGGCCCCGGTCGCCAAGCCGCTGGAGATCGAGGCCTTCCCGCGTCCGCAGGTAATCCTCGTGATCGGCGTCAACGGCTCTGGCAAGACGACCACCATCGCCAAGCTCGCCAATAATTTCCTGGAGCAGGATTATGGCGTGATGCTAGCGGCGGGCGACACCTTCCGCGCGGCCGCCATAGGCCAGCTCAAGGTGTGGGCGGATCGGCTGGGCGTCCCCATCGTAGCCGGCAAGGAAGGCGGCGACGCGGCCGGCATCGTGTTCGACGCGGTGAAGCAGGCGACGGCGACCGGCATCGACGTTCTCATCGTCGATACGGCAGGCCGCCTCCAGAACAAGACGGAGCTGATGGACGAGCTTGCCAAGGTCCGCCGCGTACTCGGCCGATTGAACCCTGCCGCCCCCCATGACGTTGTGCTGGTTCTGGATGCCACCACGGGACAGAATGCGTTGAACCAGATCGAAGTCTTCAAGGAAACCGCGCAGGTCACCGGCCTCGTCATGACGAAGCTGGACGGCACCGCGCGCGGCGGCGTGCTGGTCGCAGCGGCGGAGAAATATCGCCTGCCCATCCATGCCATCGGGGTGGGCGAGAAGATCGAGGACTTGCGGCCCTTCGACCCCGCCGACATGGCGAAGGCAATCGCAGGGACCGCCTATGCCCGCTAACGCTGCCAAGCCCGCCCATGGCGGCGCGCTCAGCCTGGCCCTGGATTTCGGGCCGCTGCTCGTCTTCTTCCTGACCTACAAGGGGGCCGGCTGGGTTTGGGGTCCGGGCAATCCGCTCACCGCCATGTCGTTCAGCACCGCTGCCTTCATGGCCGCGATCGTCATCGCGGTGATCGTGTCGAAGGTGAAGCTGGGCCGGGTATCGCCCATGCTCTGGCTGTCGGCGCTGCTGATCCTCTTCTTCGGCGGGCTCACCATCTATTTTCACGATCAGCGCTTCATTCAGCTCAAACCCACGATCATCTACGCCTTCTTCGCGCTGATGTTGTTTGCGGGGCTGATGCGCGGCAAGCCGCTGCTCAAATATCTGCTCCAGGCCGCCTATGACGGTCTGACGGAGACAGGATGGCTCAAACTGTCGCGCAACTGGGCGCTGTTCTTCGTGGCGATGGCGATCGCAAACGAAGCCATGCGCCGGACGATGAGCTTTGATACCTGGCTCGCCGTGAAGGTCTGGGGTGTTACCATCGTGTCAGTGGTCTTCGCCGCCGCCAACATCCCGATGCTGATGCGGCATGGGCTGAGGCTGGGTGAAGAACACACGGCCGAGGACATTGGCGAGACAAGTCCTCCGCAAGGGTGAAATACGCTCTTCCTGCACCAGAAGCGGCATGGAAGATCAACCGCGGAAGCGACGGTTAGCCCGCCATTTTGTGAGATCGTTTCGCAATAAGCGTATCCCCCTTCCAATCCGCGCTGGCAGGCGCATATGGGAAGCGCGGCGGGCTTCCAGCCACGCCCGGACACATGATCCTTCCGGCCGCTCCATTCGCTGAGCGGCCGCCCCATCACGAACCCGAGGAGTTCTGCCATGGCCTTTGTTTTGCCTGACCTGCCCTATGCCAAGGACGCCTTTGGCGACATCCTGTCCGCCGAAACCTTCGACTACCACCACGGCAAGCATCACAACGCCTATGTCGTGAAGGCCAATGAGTTGATCGCCGCCGATCCCGCGCAGCAGGGCAAATCACTGGTCGAGCTGATCAAGTCGACCAAGGGCGGGCTGTTCAACCAGGTCGGTCAGATCTGGAACCACACTTTCTACTGGAATTCGCTGACCCCCACGAAGACCGCGCCCAGCGGCGAGCTGCTCGACAAGATCAACGCAGCGTTCGGTTCGGTGGACGCCCTGATCGAGAAGCTGAAGGCGGAAGCCGTCGGCCATTTCGCCAGCGGCTGGGCCGCGCTGATCCTGAAGGACGGGGCGCTCGAAGTCACCAGCTATCACGACGCCGACACGCCGGTCGCGCATGAAGGTCATGCGCCGCTGCTGATCCTCGATGTGTGGGAACATGCCTATTATATCGACTATCGCAACGCCCGGCCCAACTATGCCGACCGCGTGCTGAAGGACGCGATCAACTGGGACTTCGCCGCCCAGAATCTGGATGGCCAGGGCGCCAGCCGCGCCGATCAGCCGGGCTGATGGCGACGGTGGGGCCGGTCCCCGCCGGCTCCTTTGTCGATTGATCGATCGGCGGCGTGCAAGCGCCGCCGATTGTCGTTCAGGCCGCTTCCAGTTGTGCGACGAACTGGTCGGTCGCCCGTTCCAGCCGCTGCGCGGTCAGCGACAGGCCAGAGGCCGCGCTCGACACCCGGGCCGACAGACTCTCATTGTTCCGCGCGACATCCGCGACTTCCTCCAGCTGGCGGGTCATCATCGCCGCGCCCTGCGCGGTATCCCTGGCGGACTCGCCAATCGCCGCTGTCGCGTCCCGCTGGTCCGCCACCGCGCGCTGGATGTCGTCGGCCGCCTTGGCGAGCTGCTGCACCGCCGCCGCCACATCCGACAGCGCGCCACGGGCGATTCCCGCCCCTTCTTGCGCCGAACGGGCAAGCGCATGGATTTCGCTGGTGGCGTTGGCCGCCTGTCCGGCAAGCTGCTTCACCTCGCCCGCGACCACGACAAAGCCGCGCCCGACTTCGCCGGCGCGTGCCGCCTCGATGGTGGCGTTGAGCGCCAGCAAGTTGGTGCGCGTCGCGATGTCCGCGATCGAGTCGGCAAAGCTGGTGATGGACCTCGTGCGGCCGTGCAGCGCGCTGACCGCCTCCTGACCGCTACTCGATACTTTTTCAGCCTGCCCACCCAGCGCGGCCTGCTGCTGCGCGGCCGAAGCGATGGCGACGATGGAATCCGACAATGTCTCGATCCGCTTCGCCAGCAAGGCCGCGTCGATGGACGACCGCTCCGCGATGGCCGCCGTCTCGCCGGTGCCCGCGCTCGCGCGCTGCGCCAATCGAGCAAGCTGCTGCGCCGATTCGTCCAGTTCCCGCGCCGCCGTGCCGACCGCGCCCACCGCGTCGGCGACAGATTGTCGGAAGGCGCGCGCCAGTTCCAGCGTGGCGGCGCGCCTCTCCGCCGCCATCCGTGCCTTCTCCTCTTCCTGCTGCGCCCGCAGCCTGCTCGCGCGGGCATCCGCTTCCTGGCTCGCGGCCATGGCCTTTTCCGCAGCCACACGTCCGTCATGCGCCTGCTGGGCAAGCTTGTCGGAGCGCGCGACATGGCCGTCCAGCGCCTCTAGCATGGTCCTTAGCCGGATGGTGACATAACTGAGCACCGCCGCTTGGGCGCATACCGCCACGGCATGGAGCACAACCCGCCCCAGATCGCTCTGCTGCGGGAATACCCAGCCGGAAGCGAGGTGGCCCAACAGCAGATGGTGCGCGGCGGTCAATAGCGCCGCCAGCACGATCGGCCGCCAGTCGTAGAGCAGCGTCAGCCCGGCCAGGGCGACGAAGAAATACATATGGCCGTCCATCTGCCAAGGATGGCCGGACAGCAGGAACAGGCCGATCGCAGGCTGGGTCGCCGCCAGCGCACCCATGGCCAGACGGACATCGAGGTCGCGACGCTTGCATAACATCTGCACCGTTGGCAGCGCATTGACCAGCGCGGACAAGAACAGGGCGCGCTCCACATGCTCGACATGCAACATCATGCCGACCGCGCCGATCGCAACGGTCCACAGCCAACTGGAAAAGACCAGGATTTGCAGGCCATGCAGGCGCAGACGGTCCAGGGTAGTCATAGCGTTCATCCGATCAGCCCTTCGCAGCCCCCGGCCCGGGCCGCCAGCGGGACGATGCCCGCGCGCAGCAGAGGCATGCCGAGCCTGCGACGCTCGCCGTCGACCAGCAGGGAACCCATCCATGGCCCGGCGGAGATCAGCCGCGCGCCGCCGCTTACCGCCTGCGCTGCAACCGACCGCCGCGCCTTGCTTGTCATGGGCACCAGCAACATGGGACCGCGAACCGGCGGTATTGCGTAAAGAGCCAAAAGGCCGATCAGCATCAGGCTGCAATGGGCGAGCAGGACGAGATGCCGCCGCACGGAAACAGGAAAAATCATCGCCTCCATCTAGGATGGAGTGGTAAGTATTGGATTAAGGATCAGCTTCCCCAAGGTGCAGCATCCTGGTCAGCTCGCCCAGGTCGCTGCCGGGCTTCACCAGCAGCCATTCCCGGCTGTCCGCACCATCGACCACCGTCACGGCGCCCTTGGGACAGACGCCAAGGCAATTCACCTCGACAATGCCGGCGTCCGCCTTGCGGCCTTTCTTCAACGCGAGATGCTTCCTGAGCGCCTTCGCCAGCCGTTCGTCCCCATGCGGACCGAAACCGCCGTCCAGCTTCTTCGAACATTTGCGGCACACCAGGACGACGTTGCGCCAGTTCGCGCGCACATGGTCTTTCAAGCCGTGCCGCCCCCCGGCTTCCAACTGCGCCGTTCCTCCGCAGCCCGCAGCACCTCATAAGCCGCCTGAATCGCCTGAAAACGCACGGCTGCCTGTGCATCGCCCGGCTTCACGTCAGGGTGATGCTCTTTCGCCAATCGGCGCCAGCTCTTCTTGACGGCCTCGAAATCAGCGTCGTCCTCCAGCTCCAGCGCTTTGAGCGCGTGCAATTCGTCGCGTGACCGGCTGCCGTCGCCCGGCCCGCCCCAGCCATGATAGGCGCTCGACTGGTATGCACCCGCGTCGCGCCGCTCGTCACGCGCGCGCTGTTCGCGCTCCTCGGCGTCCAGCCCCTGAAAATAATCCCAATTGCGGTTATATTCGCCGGCATGATCGGCGCAGAAATACCAGCGCTCCGGGCTGTTGGGAGACTTGGGCGCCGGGCAGTCACCCGGCCGGTCGCAGCCGTGCCGATCGCACAAGCGCACCTTCTGCGCCTCGCGCGCCGCGCCATAGCTGCGCCATCGGGGAAAGCCCCAGTCATTCGATCGACCCTGTCGTGCCATGGGGGCAATGTAACCATCGGACCCCGCAATGAAAAGCGCGAGGACGCGGCTTTTCAGAACCGCGCGTCGAAGCTTTTCACCGCGAAGGTCCGATCGCCCTCATTCATCGTGGCAGCGACGATCCGATTGCCATCCGTGCGAATGTTGACGAGGCCATAGATCAGCTTGTGCATCACCCGCATTCGATCCAACGTGCCGCGTTCGGCTCCAGGGTTGAGCGCGCCTGCCGCAGTCACCTTGTAGGCGATGCTGACCTCGTCCAGCCGGTCCGTGCCATATTCCACGGCAACCGCACCGGTGCCCGCAACCACGCTTTCGGGCCGTCCCAGTTCGACTGATCGCGCCAGTTCGGTCGAATACACCAAGGGCGTGACCAGCTTGTCGTCGCGGATCTCGCGAAAGCCCGTCAGGCCCGATGCCGCCACGACGCGCGGCCGGGGATGGTCATGCCCTTCATGATCGCCCGAGCTGATGACGGTGCAGGCCGCATGCATATGCTGAAGGAAGGTGAAGGACACGTCTTCCGATCCGTGATGGCAGCATTTGCCGACGTCGCAGGTAAATTCGTCCTCACGCCCGGCATATTCGGCGAGCAGCGACTGATGCGCCTTCGCGTTGAGGTCTCCGGTCAGGAGGATGCGCGCCTTGCCGTGATCGACGCGGAGCAGCACGCTCGTGCCGTTGGTGTTGATGGACTGGCTGGTATCGAGGCGCAACAGGGTCGGCCTGCCATTCTTTTCGCCCGCAATTGGTCCCAATACGCGGATCGGCACCTCATCGCCCGCGTCATGGCCGGGCAGCCACTCGCTTTGCTGGCTGAGGCGCTGGATGGCGGTCGGCGTGCCCGATGCTGATCGAGCAGCCACGACCTTCTCGATCAGGGCGCCCCATCGGCCCCGCAGTTGCGGTCCCGTTCCGCCCGTCGCCGCTTCCGCGCTTACCCGGTCGTCCAGCAGCCGGGTGAACCATTTGCGGCCATCTGCCGTCTTCTCGAAAGGGCCGAGCCCCTCCCGGGTCTTGCCGAACGCCGCCCAGTGCGACAGACCGCCATGATAGAAGGCGTCGATGGTGATGCCGCTACAATCCAGCTCCGCTACCTGATCGACATCCAGCAGGTCATCCAAACCGCCATAATGGTCGAAATCGATATGCGACGCGATCATCGCGTCGAGGACGATCGTGTCCGCGCCATAATCCTTGAAGAATTTCCAGTCGATGAAGTCGGCTGCGCTTTTGCCGGTGGGTTGAGACCTGCGGGAATAACCGCCATCGAGCATGATATGGCGAAAGTCCGGCGTCTTGATCAGAAGCCCGTCACCTTGCCCGACATCGATAAAGTAGATTTCCAGCAGCGACATTCCACCCAGTTGGTTCTTGTCGATCCAGCCCGTCTGGCCGCGCGCGCGGACTTTGCGCAGGCTCCCGTCGCCCTCGAGGACATGGACGCCGTCACCCCACAGCAGGGAAAAGCCGGCGGCCTTGTCCTTGCCGGCGTCGTTCCTGTCATAGCTGGCTCTGGCCGTTTCCACCGACAGATAGTCGTCGAACCCCGGATCATGCGGCATGTCAGCCCTCCCCCTGAAAGTACGGAAGCCCTGTCTATCATGCGCGTGTTGCCCGTCCGCGACAACTGCATCCAGTTTCAGTCGTTCGATGATGCCAGAGGGCCTGTAAGCCGGGTTCTGTCCACTCCCTTGCAGGAGATGGGCGACCATTCCTCTAGGAGCCGGATTGCTCCGGCCCTCAAGCAACCAACCCGGGCGGTCTCGGCCGAAATCAGCCTAGCGGCATGAAGCCGCGCGCCGCCCCTATTCGGTCTTGCTCCCGGTGGGGTTTACCGTGCCGCCTCGCGTTGCCGCAGGCGCGGTGCGCTCTTACCGCACCCTTTCAATGTCACTGGGCCGAAACCTGAGCGACCTGCTTTCTGTTGCACTGTCCCTTGGATCACTCCAGCCGGCCGTTAGCCGGCACCGTCATTTCGTGGAGCCCGGACTTTCCTCGCCGTGGAAGTTACCCGCCACGCCGCGGCCGCCCGGCCCTCTGGCAGGCAGCGCCATAGCGCGTCCCGACGCCTTAGTCATCCCCTTGCGGCTTAGGGAGAAGCAAGGCCAGCAGGATCGCGCGGCATTCGCCATCGATCACCCCGTCCATTAGTTCGGGTCGGAAGCGGCGCTGAAACGCGACAACCGCCGCCTTGGGGTCGGCAATGTCGTAACCGAACCGCTCCAGCGCGAGCATGAAGCCGCTGTCGGTCCAGTGCGGATCCATCAGCTTCTTGGTCGGGCGCGGCAGGGCCAGCCGCAGCCGGGCAAGCTGCCCCCAGGGGAAAAGCTCGCCCGGGTCCTGCTTGCGCGCGGGCGCGACGTCGCTGTGCCCCACGATATTACCGCGCGTGATCCTGTGCCGGTTCACGATATCGTGGATCAACGGGATTAGCGATCCCATCTGCGCTTCGGGAAAGGGGCGATACCCCCATTCATGACCTGGATTGACGATCTCTATGCCGATGCTCGCCGAATTGACGTCGTCTATGCCGCGCCAGTGCGAACGGCCGGCGTGCCACGCCCTTTTGGCCTCATCCACCATGCGGATGATCTGCCCGTCCTCCGTAACCACATAATGGGCGGATACTTTCGATTCCGGGTTGGCCAGCCAGTTTATGGCGCTCGCCGCGTCCGGCATGCCGGTATAGTGCAGCACCAGCATGGTGATCGGCAGGCTGCGATCGTCATGATTGGGCGACGGCGTGTCGATCATCGGCATGTCGGTCATCGGGGAAAGCCAGTCACTTGCAGCTCGATCATCATGCCAGTCCGCCCGCGCGTCGGCGCGCGGGGAGACCATGGCCGAGACATGCGCGGCAATCAAGCAGGGTTAACATAAGCCAGTCGCGGATCGGCAAGTCAGCGTCGCTATCCGATGCGTCGCGCCGCCACCGCCATTGAATCGTCCGCGCAGCTCTTGCACGCATAACCGCCACGAAAATCGGGGTGCGGCACAAAGTCGTCGCCCTGGCCGATCACGGTTTCCCCGGCGCCCAGCAGCAGCACCGACCCGGCATGGCTATGCTCCGCCAGCAGCCGGAGCACCGACTGCCGCCGACCTGGTGTGAAGTAGAGCAGGACGTTGCGGCAAAGAAGCAGGTCATATTGTCCGCTCGGGTGGCGCGCATCGAAGAGATTGTCGTGCCGGAAATCGATCATCCGGCGCAGGTCGGCGCTTGCCCGCCAGTCTTCGCCATGCGGCTCGAACCATTTAAGAAGATCGCCGATGGCAAGGCCGCGCTGCACATCCATCTGGGAGAATATGCCCGATCGCGCCTGGTCGACCGCGGCAGTGGAAATGTCCGTCGCCAATATCTCAACGCGCCAGCCTTGCCAGCGGGCGGCCTCGTTGCGCAACCGGATGGCGAGTGAATAGGCTTCCTGCCCGGTCGAGCAGCCCGCGCTCCATATCCGCAGCGTCCGATCCTGCTTTTCCTGCTGGATGCGCGGCAGGATCTGCCGGTGGATCATGTCGAAAATCTGGAGATCGCGGAAGAAGCTGCTCTCATTGTTGAGCAGGGCGTTCACCACATCGGTTTCCAACGGCCCGGAACGATCGCGTAAAAGCCGCGCCGCCAGTTCATCGATATCCTGCAACCCGTGCGCGCGCAGGATCGGCCGCAACGCCGTTTCCATTCGCCACGCCCGGCCTTCCGACACGGTCTGGCCGGTCCTCGCCTCCAACAGGCCGGACAGGATCCGCGCTGCGCCTTGCAAACTCTCCGGTCTCTGATCGCACGCCGACATCAAGCGGCCGCCTTGGCGCGGCGCGCGACGAAGCCCATGATGGCGGACGGCGCCATGACTCCGCAGGTCAGCCCTGCGCCCGTCACCGAACCCGGCATGCCCCACACAACGCTGCTCGCTTCATCCTGCGCCACGATCCATCCTCCTGCCGCAACGATGTCTCGCGCACCTGCGGTTCCGTCCCGGCCCATGCCGGTCAATATGATTCCGGCGGCGCCCGCCCCGTACACGTCCGCCATGCTCGTCAGCATCGGGTCCACGCCCGGCAGGTTTCCGGCGGGCGTCCTTTCGGGGTCGAGCGTCACATGCACCCGGCCGTGCAGGCCCTTTCGGATCTGCAGATTGGCGTCGCCCGGCGCGACATAGACGGTGTCGGGCGCAAGCATGTCGCCAATCTCCGCCACTTTGACGCGAAGGCTGGTCATCCGTGAAAGCTGCTGGACGAAATAGACGGTGAAACTGGCGGGCAGATGCTGCGTCAGCAGGATTGGGACGCCCAGCGGGCCTTCCAGCCCATCGAACAATTGCCCCAAGGCATGGATGCCACCGGTGGAAGCCCCTATGCCAAGGCAGGCCAGAGGAGCGGCCGACGGCTCAACCAGCGCGGGCGCGGCGGCACGCGGCGTTGCGGCGGGAAAGGGTCCGTCTTCGAACAGGCGGTTCAACCGGCCGATCAGTGCCTGCGGGAACTGTTCCCCGAAGCTGCCGCTTCCCGGCTTGGACAGGATGTCGCTGGCGCCCAGCGCCAGCGCCTCGACCGCGGCGGCGCTGCCTTCCTCGCACTTGCCCGAGAGGATGGCTACTTTCGCGTTGGGACGGGTCTGCAGGATATGCGGCAACGCCGCGAGACCGCTTTGCCCAGGCAATTCTATGTCCAGCAGCACCAGGTCGACATCATGTTCCGCAAGATATTGCAGCGCCTGCTCCGCGCTGTTCGTCTTGTGATCGACGCGAAAGCCCGGATCGGCGTTGAGGATACGCTCGATAACCGTCCGCACGACCACGGAATCGTCGACAACCAGCGTGCGGGCAGGCGTGTCCCCACTTTTGCGACTGGTCATGATCGGCGCCATGGCGTTCATCTTATCGGCTTTCTGGGGAGGAAGCGGGGCAAGGGGGCATCTATGATTGCGGGCTGCGCGCGGCAGCGCCTAGATTACCCCGACGATCGCCAGCTTGCTTTCCAGTGTTTCCCTGTCGAACGGCTTCATGACATATTCGTCCGCGCCGGCTTCGACGGCGGCCTTGATGTGGCTGATGCCGTTTTCCGTCGTACAGAAGATGATCTTCGGGCGCGCCGACATCTTTGCAGTGGACAGCGCCTGGAGAAATTCCATGCCGCTCATGATGGGCATGTTCCAGTCCAGCAGCACGACGTCGGGCGCCGATGCTTCACACTGCGTCAAAGCGTCCTGGCCGTCCACGGCCTCGCTGACCGTCAGATCGAGCGATTCGAGGATATGTCGGGCGACTTTGCGGATCACCTTCGAATCGTCGACGACAAGGCAGTTTTTCATAACAGGTCCTTCAGATTACGGCCGTGTTCGTGGCTTTAAACGGCAAAGCCAAGTATTTGGTAAACAAGCATGGAGATCTTTCTAGGCGGCCTGTGCCATCGCGCCGCCCTCGATGAAGGCCGCAAGCGACACGAGCAGCCAGGGATGCCCTTCATGTTCCACGATCGCGCGGGCATAGGGTGCCCACGCCCGCTCCAGCTGTCCGCGAAGGGGCAGTTCGCCGTCCGCCACCGGACATATGTCGGATACGCTGTCGACCATCAGTCCATAGCTGTGGCCGCTGATATTCGCGATCACCGCCAGCCCCCGCTGGCCTTGAGGCGTGGCCGTGCCGGTGATGAGGGCCGCGACGTCGATGATAGTCAACACCCGGCTTCGGAGTGCGGAGAGGCCCGCCACATGGGCGCCCATGCCAGGCACTGGCGAAACGTCGGTCAGGCGCACCACTGCTTCGACTTCCCATCCCTCCACAGCGATGCGGGTGCCGGCCAGGGTCGCGAGAAGGTAAAGATTGTTCATGAGCCGCCTCCTTATGCCCGCTGGCCGCCGATGGCCGCCATCAAGGCGGCCTGATCATAACGATATATGCTGCCATCCTCCTGCGGACCGGCAGGCCGCGGCGAAGCGCGAAGATGCACGACCCGGCATCCGATCATCTCGGCCGCCTGCACGGCATCGGGATCGGTGCATAAAACCACGTCGGCCGGATCGACCGCCCCGTCTGCGGGCAATCCCAGAATCACGTCATGGCCCGCCTGACGCAGTAGCGGGGCCAATATCTCGCGCGTCCAGCCGTCCTGGCTGTCGGCGAGCAGGCAACGTCCCTGCGTGCGCTCGGCGATCGCGCTGTCAGGCAAAGCCGCAAACAGAGCGAAGGGATTGAGCACTTCAAGATGCTCACCATCGATCACCGCAACGCCGCTTATAACCCCCTGCATCGCAACCATGTCGGGCACGGCCGGCATCTGGACGATGTCCAGCACAGCCGCGACGGGATAGCAGGCCTCGCTCCGGTCGTCCCGCAAACGCAGGGCACATACCTTGTCGCGATCGAAGCTGTGTAAGCCGTTGGCCACGGGCACAAGGCGGCCGTCGAGCCGGACGAATGCCTGCCCGCCGGACCGGCCGAAAAGGCTGGCATCGATATCCTCGACCCGTTCGATCAACGACAGCTTCAACAGTCGCCGCTCACCGGACAATTCCTCGAACCGAAGCGCGGCCACCATCTCGGCGCTCTCGTCCGCACCGGCTCGTTCTTCGGAGTGCCGCGTCGTGCGGTCGTCGGCCATATCCGGCAGGTTCGCCGCGCTTGCCAGCCCAGCGGCGTCCAGCAGAAGCATCGGTTTGCCATTGTCGGGCAGCGTCATGCCGGCATAGACGCCCGTCGCCATCACCAGGGGCGATGCCGGTCGAATGACCAGTTCCTCATGATTGTCGACAGCCGACACCCCCATGGCGAAGGGCGTGCCAGTGGCCGATCGCACCACCATGATGGCGCGCGGACCGGATTGGACAGGCTTTTCCATGCCCAAAACATCTTCCAGGTCCAGCATGGAATGACGCACGGACCGGATGGTCGCGATTTTTGCGCCGCCGACATGGCTGATGGTCAGCATGTCGTTGTTGTCGTGCAGGATTTCGATGACGGCGGCCCGCGGAATAGCGAAATGCTGCCCCCCCGCGCGGACGATGAGGCCCGGGATGATGGTCAGCGTCAACGGCACCCGCAGCGTGATGATGAGCCCCTGCCCCGGCTGGTTGTCGAGCGCTATGACCCCGCCGATCCGCTCCACATTGGCGCGCACGACGTCCATGCCAACGCCGCGACCGGAAATCGCCGTGACCTGATTTGCGGTCGACAGGCCGGGTTGGAAGATGAGGTCCAGCTTTTCCGTTTCGGACATGCGGGTGGCCGCCTCGGGGGTCAGCCGTCCCGCTGAGACCGCCTTGTCCACCAACCGTTTCGTGTCGATGCCTGCGCCATCGTCCGCGATGGCGATGACGATCTGGTTGCCCGACTGCCGCGCCTCCAAGCGCAGATTGCCCGCCTCAGGCTTGCCCGCCGCGCGTCGCTTCTCGGGCGTCTCGATGCCATGATCGATGCTGTTGCGGACGATATGGGTAAGAGGGTCGACGACCATCTCCACCATTTCCCGATCCATCTCGACATCGCCGCCTTCAAGGCTGAGGTCGATGCGCTTGCCCAGTTCACGGCCCAGGTCGCGCACCATGCGCGGAATGGCTGCGAAGAGCCGGTCGACACGCTGCATGCGGGTCTTGGAAATGACGTCGCGCATGTCGGCGACGCAGGTCGACAACCGTTCGAACACATTGTCCAGTTCGGGGTCGGCGGTGCGTTCCCGCAACTTGCGGGACAGTTCATTGCGCGCCAGCACCATGTCCGATACGCCGTTCATCAACTGGTCGATCAGACTCAAAGGCAGGCGTATGGTGCGCGGCCCCGACTGAGCGCCGCCCTGGCGGGGCGTGACTGCCGCAACGGCCTGAGGCTCGTTCACCGATGTCGATACGCCATCCCCTTCATCGTCCGCCTTCGCCTGCAGCGCGGCGATCAGGAAATCGTCGTTTTCGTTCGGCAGGGCAGCACCCGCCGCCACCGCCTCCGCCAGTTCGCCGATGCGATCCATGATACCCAGCACGGCGCTGACCGTCGCTGGGTCCGCGGTTCTTTTCCCCGCCCTTATGTCGGACAGCACGTCTTCCGCCGCATGGCTCAGCCGTTCGAAGCGCGGCAGGTTCAAAAAGCCGCAGCTTCCCTTGACCGTGTGGAAGAAGCGGAAGATGGCGTCCAGACGATCGCTGTCGGACGGATCGGCCTCCCACGCAACGACTTCGCCGGCAAGCGCCTCCAGCGTCTCCTGCGTTTCCGATATGAATTCCTGAAGTAGATCGTCCATTCCAGCCGGCCTTATGGATGCGCGCGGAGGCACCATGGCTGCGGCGTGGTTAAGGGGCCGTTAAAGGCGCGCTGCATTGAAAAAGGCGCTGCGAGCGATCGCAGCGCCTTTTCGCATCGTTCGTGGCGGAAGCAGCCTTACTGCTTCTTCTCCACGGCATCCTCGGCCTTATCGCCCTCTTCGCGCGTGGCATCCGCCTTGTTCTCCAGCGAGTCGGCGGCATTTTCCGCCGCGGCTTCGGCGTTGCCGGTCAGATTGTCGGCCATGGCTTCCATATTGTCGGCCTGATTGTCGAGTGCGTCCGCCTTGTTCTCATAAGCGTTCTCGACCTTGTTCTCCTGCTTGGAATCGCAAGCGGCCAAGGTAACCATGCTGGCAAGGCCAAGGACAGCGACAAAGGTTTTCACGGCGATTTCTCCTGTTATGCCCCCTAGGGCTGACGTCATTCGGCACCGGGTCCGGCCGGCGCCAAGCCACCCCGAACCCTGACGCCGATCAACCGGCCGCACGCGCTATGGTTCCCATCACAGGCTCGTTTCGTCGCAAAAACGATTATTTTTTCAATGAGTCGCGAATTTCTCGCAGCAGGACGATGTCCTCCGGCGTGGGCGCGGGCGCCGCCGTCTCAGGCTCCGGCTTGTGCGTCAGCCTGTTCACCAGCTTCACCAGCAGGAAGATGATGAAGGCGAGAATCAGGAAGTTGACGAGCACGGTCAGGAACTCACCCCAGCCGAACATCGCGACGCCTGCCGCCTTCAAATCGGCGTAGCTCTCGGGGTTGCCCTTGAACCCGGCGGGTATTTCACCCAGCCGCAGGAAGTAGCCGGAAAAGTCCGCTCCGCCGAAAATGAAACCCACGACCGGCATGATGAGATCGTCGGTCAGCGACTTCGTGATCGTGGCAAAGGCCCCGCCAATGATGACGCCGACCGCCAGATCCATCACATTGCCGCGATTGATGAATGTCTTGAATTCGGAAACAAGCCCCACGGGACGCCCTTTCGATAGCCAATGACAATCTTCAGGATGGCCCGTTGCGCCGTGAGGAGCAACGTCCTATTTCCATGGCGAAACAAAGCCGAGGATGTTCCATGACGCGCATGCGCCGCTTTTACGCCCTGCTTCTGCCCATCATGGGCGCGCTATCCCTGTCTGCCTGCGGCATCAACAGTGTGCCGACCGCCGAGGAAGAAGCGAAGGCCAAGTGGGCGGACGTTCAGGCGCAATATCAGCGCCGCGCCAACCTGACCGGCAACTTGGTTGCGACGGTGAAGGCCGCCGGCAAGCAGGAGCAGGAGACCCTGACCCGCGTCACCGAAGCCCGGGCGAAGGCAACGTCCATTCAGATCAACGCTGAAGACCTGTCCGATCCGGCCAAGGTCGCCCAGTATCAGGCGGCGCAGGCGCAGCTGAGCCAGGGGCTCGGGCGCCTGCTCGCCTCGGTCGAAGCCTATCCCGACCTCAAGACCAACGAAAATTTCCTCCAACTCCAGTCCCAGCTTGAGGGCACGGAGAACCGCATCGCGGTCGCCATCCGCGACTATAATGGCGCGGTTCAGGCCTATAATACCCGCATCCGCACCTTCCCGGACGCCATCGGCGCGAAGCTGATCCACGGCGCAAAGCCGATGACGCCCTTCCAGGCGACCACGCCGGGCGCGGAGGAAGCGCCGAAGGTCGACTTCGGCAACTGACCTAGGTGCTCCGCCGCTTTCTTCTTGCCTTCCTGCTGCTGGCGATGACGCCAGCAGCCGGGGCGCAGAGCTTCCCCAAGTTCGACGACAGCGGGGTCGTGGATGCGGCGAACCTGCTCGATCCCGCACAGGAACAGGCGCTCAGCCAGAAGCTGATCGCGCAGAAGAAGGCGAGCGGCCGGTCGCTGGTGGTGGCCACCATTCCCGACCTCCAGGGCTATGACATTGCCGATTATGGCTATCGGCTGGGTCGTGCCTGGGGCGTCGGCGACAAACAGGATCAAGGCGCTTTGCTGATCGTCGCGCCCACCGAACGCAAGATCCGCATCGAGGTCGGCTACGGGCTCGAAGGCATATTGACTGACGCCCTGTCTTCCAAAATCGTGCGTAACGACATAGCGCCCCGCTTCAAGGCCGGCGACATGGCGGGCGGCATTAATGCCGGCGTTGACGCGATCACCAGCCTCCTTGCCCTGCCGCCGGATGAGGCGCGTCAGCGCGCCGCGCAGGCGGAGCAGGAGGTGCGACATGGGAATGACGGCGGGGGCGGCATTCTCGCTTTCTGGATCATCCTCTTCGTCGTCTTCTTCGTCGCGCTCCCGCTCCTTTCCCGGGCACGCGGGGGACGCCGCTATCGCAGCGGCGGGGGCGTACC
>JACESO010000130.1 GCA_013911745.1 Sphingobium sp.
CATCTGGACGGCTATGGCGTCGGCACGCCGATCCGGGGCGATGCCATCTACAACGGCGCGTTCGACAATGCGTCGGGTGTCGCCAGCCTCCTCGAAATCGCCCGCGCGCTCAAGAACGGCAAGGTGAAGCCGAAGCGCTCCATCCTCTTCGCCTTCGTGACGGCGGAGGAGAAGGGGCTGCTGGGATCGCGCTATTTCGCGCGGCGGCCGACCGTGCCGCAGAGGAGCATCGTCGCCGACCTGAATTTCGACATGGCGCTCCCCATCTTCCCGCTGACCAGCGTGACGCCGGTGGGTTACGACCAGAGCAGCCTGGGCAAGGACGCCGCGGCGGTGAGCGCGGCGATGAAGCTGCCCATTGTTCCCGATCCCTTCCCCGACCGCAACGTCTTCATCCGTTCCGACCAATATGCCTTCATCCGCGAAGGCATCCCTTCGCTCTTCTTCAAATATGGGTTCAAGGCCGGCACGCCGGAGGCCGAAACGGAAAAGGCATGGCGCGCGAACATCTACCACTCGCCCTTCGACGACCTGAACCAGCCGGTCATGCCCGCGGAAAGCGCGAAGCTGAACGACTATGTGACTGCGGTGACCCTGCGCGTCGCGAACAACCCGCAGCGGCCGTCATGGAACGCGGACAGCTTCTTCAGGCGCTTTGCGCAGTGAGGCGCTCGTAAAGCTCCAGCGGCAGTCCATCGGGGTCGGCGAAGAAGGTGAAGCGCTGCCCCGTATATTCGTCCACGCGGATCGGCTCGCACACGACGCCCGCCGCCGAAAGCCGAGCGACCTCCCCGTCGAGATCATCGACGTTGAACGCCAGATGCCGCAGCCCCTGCGCTTCGGGGCGGCTGGGCCGGGGCGGCGGCGCGGGGAAGGAAAACAGCTCGATCTGCGCCTTCCCCGCATCGAGATCGCACTTCCACGAGTCCCGCTCCGCCCGATACACTTCCCGGATCACTGGGAAGCCCAATATGTCGCGGTAGAAGGCGCGGGACCGCTCATAGTCGGAACAGATGATCGCGATGTGGTGGATACTGAGCATGGGGTTGAAGGTAGGGAATGCGGGGGTGAGGGAAAGGGCGGGTTGGGGAAGAGGTCGCGTGTGGTAAGTAGCAATCAGTTTGATTGTCTCTCTTCATGTCGCCGCTGCAACTCTTCTTGCGTTTCAAAACATTCAATGGGCATCGCTTGAAAGTCTATCCGGCCGCGTTCAGTTGATGTGCCGGATAGACCTTTCCAGCCCCCTAAAAAACAATAATCTTCTGAGAATTTATGGTTGAAAACATCAGAGAATATAATGCTGATAACCAGAGAAATAGATAAGCCGGCGTCCAGAGTATTCAAAGCTCTGTGTTCAAATTCTGATAGGGAAAACATTAATGTCGTGTCATAAGAAAGTTCGCCAGATGCTGGTATTATCTCGCCCCAATCTTCCGTATCATCAACATCTCTAGGGAACCGACGTTCACTCTGACGTTCTTGCATATAGTGGGAGCCATCCTTGAGAAAGTGGCTCATAAACTTTATCGAAAAATTGAATGACACTCCCATAGCAGGGCTATTTCCGTGGTTGCGAACCTTGAAAAAAATATTGGGATAAATTGAGTCTTTTTTGTTCGGATCATTCGGTTCGAACGTCGTTATCGAACTAGTTTCAGATTCTCGGCTGAGAGAAACCTGTACATTTTGGATGCTGAGGTAGCATCTCACTTGGGCTTCACCAGTCTGCTGTGCGATTTTGTTCGCTTCACGTGCTTCGGTAACGGCTTCCGAAGCCGCCGATGCGCTCTTTTTAGTCTCGTTAGCAGCCTGCTTAGCGAAAAACGCAGCGGCTATAGCGGCGCCCATTGTCACTATGCCGACCAACAAGCCACCCCCGGCGATTAGCATCTGCCACCATGACCAAGAAGCCGAACTGCTAGCTGCGTCTGCGGCCTTCCATTGAGCGCAGAGATCATCTTTGCTCTCATACTGCCCCGGTCCGCAGGGCGGCGGCATTATCGCGGGCTGCGTCATTAGGACGGGAGCGGCAATTGAAACTGCGAGCGGTTGCGTGCGCTTAATTATCTTAGTTTCGGGTGTCGCCTCTTTGGGTTTGGCCGCCGTGTTTTGTTCGGGGCTAGCGGCGAGGGTCAAGGTCGCAGCGGCTAACAAGATAATGCTGCGGCAAATTGCGTCGATTCGCTTGGAAAGGTGCCTGACCATTTAAGGATCATAGCGAAGCTTCCGCCGCTGTCATCTGGCCGCTAATGGAAACTCAACTGCCCCCCTGTCCTACACGCCCGCCGCATGATCCACTTGCGTCATGTCCTGCCGCCGCTCCGCTCGCCCGCGCCTCACTGTCGCCTCACTGGCGCGACCCCGTCGCCTCGCTGTCGCCTTCGCGTCGCCTCGCCGCCGCCTCGCAGCCGCGTCGCAGTCGCCTTGCGCCCGCAATCCGCGCCGAAAACCGCCATTCGCTTATTCCAAGAATGGTGTGAACTTCGCCCCTGTTGCCACTGACGCGTCAGTGTCGCGCCGCGCCTTGATCCGCTGCGCCCGCGCGCTTACACCCGCACCCCATGACCCAAGCCCCCTATCCCGCGCTTCGCCTGCGCCGCACGCGCGCCACGGCGTGGAGCCGGGCGATGCACGCCGAAAACCGCCTGTCGCCCGCCGACTTCATCTGGCCGCTGTTCGTGACCGAGGGGGAGGGCGTAGAGGAGCCGATCGTCGCGCTCCCCGGCGTGTCGCGCTGGTCGGTGGATAGGATCGTCGACCGCGCGAGGGAAGCGCGCGACGCGGGCATTCCCTGCCTCGCCCTCTTCCCCAACACGCAGGCCAATCGCCGTAGCGATGACGGGGCGGAAGCGCTCAATCCAGATAATCTCATGTGCCGGGCGATCCGCGCGATCAAGGATGCGGTGCCCGACATCGGCGTGCTGACCGACGTCGCGCTCGACCCTTATACCGCCCATGGGCAGGACGGGTTGCTCGATCCCAACGGCTATGTCGTCAACGACGCGACCGTGGACGTGCTGATCGGCCAGTCGCTCAACCAGGCGGCGGCGGGTGCGGACATCATCGCGCCCAGCGACATGATGGACGGGCGCGTCGGCGCGATCCGCGAGGCGCTGGAGGAGGAAGGCCATGCCAATGTGCAGATCATGGCCTATGCCGCCAAATATGCCAGCGCCTTCTACGGCCCGTTCCGCGACGCGGTGGGATCGCGCGGGCTGCTGAAGGGCGACAAGAAGAATTACCAGATGGACCCCGCCAATGGCGAGGAAGCGCTACGCGAAGTCGCGCTCGACCTGGCCGAAGGGGCCGACAGCGTGATGGTGAAGCCGGGCCTGCCCTATCTCGACATCGTGGCGCGGGTGCGCGACCGCTTCGCCGTGCCCGTCTTCGCCTATCAGGTGTCGGGCGAATATGCGATGATCGAACATGCGGCGGCGGCCGGCGCGGGCGACCGCGACGCCCTGATCCTGGAAACGCTGATGGCGTTCAAGCGGGCGGGCTGCTCGGGCGTGCTCACCTATCACGCGCTCCACGCCGCCCGGCTGCTGAATGGGTGAGGGCGGATGCATGACGCGGGCGGCATGATACATCCCGGAACCCGCGCCCGTTTCGTCCTGACGATCTGTGCGGGATCGTTCCTGCTGTTCCTGGTCCAGCCGATGATCGCGCGGATGGCGTTGCCGCGGCTGGGCGGATCGCCGGCCGTGTGGAACAGCGCGATGCTGGTCTATCAGGCGCTGCTGCTGGGCGGTTATGCCTATGCGCACTGGCTGGGCCGCTTTCCCGCGCGGCGGCAGGCGGTGATCCATCTCGGCCTGTTCCTGCTGGCGGCGATCTTCCTGCCGATCGGCCTGGCCGACTGGCAGCCTGCCGCGGACATCGAGCCGGCGCTGTGGGTGCTATGGCTGTTCGGCGCGTCGATCGGGCCGCTCTTCTTCGTGGTGGCGGCGCAGGCACCGTTGCTTCAACGCTGGTATGGGGAAACCGGGGAGGGGGATCCCTATCCGCTCTATTCGGCGTCCAACCTCGGCAGTTTCGCGGGGCTGATCGCCTATCCGCTGCTGGTCGAGCCGCTGATGACCCTCCATGCCCAGAGCATCCTCTGGTCGCTCGGCTATGCTGCGCTCTTCTTCCTCGTCTATGCGAGCACGCGGCGATTGCCCGCCGTTCCGGTCGAGCGCGAAGAGGCGAAGGACGCATCTGCCCCCGCGCCACATGCTCGGACGATGCTGCTATGGACGGTCCTTGCCGCCGTGCCTTCGGGCCTGATGCTGGCGACCAGCCTCTACCTCACCACCGACATCGTCGCGATGCCGATGCTGTGGGTGCTGCCGCTTGGCCTTTATCTGCTGAGTTTCTCGGTCGCCTTTGCCACGCGGCGAGGGGGCGCGGACCTGTGCGTCCTGATCGCCCCGCTCATCCTGCTGATCGGCGCGTGCATCGCCTTTACCGGGGGCGTGCATTTTCCCGTGTTCATCGCCATCGGCATCCTGGCGGTGCTGTTCGTCAGCGCGACGGCGCTGCATGCGCGGCTTTACGACCTGCGCCCCGCGCCCGAGCAGCTGACCCGATTTTACCTCGTCATGTCGGTGGGGGGAATGGTTGGCGGGCTGTTCTGCGCGCTGGTTGCGCCGCTGATCTTCGACTGGACCTATGAATATCCGCTGCTGCTGCTGGCCGCGTCGCTGCTGTTACCCGACCGGGAGGCGATGCTGCGGCTGCCGCGCCTGTTGTGGGACGATCCGCGGCGGCGCATCTGGCTGGCGGCGGCGATGCTGCTGCTGGGACTGCTGCTGTCGGCGGTGGGCGGCGGCCTGCTGGGGCCGGAATGGAATGCGCCGCCGATCAAGTCCATCTGCTTCGTCACCATCATCGCCATGGGCGTGATGGCGCTTGGCCACCGCATCCTGTCCGCCGGGCTGTTGCTTTATCTGATGCTGTGCCTCAGCGGCTGGGAGAAGCTGTCCCAGTCCGCGTCGGGCATGCTGACGCGCAGCTATTTCGGCGTCTATGGCGTCGCGAACCGTAGCCCGACCGAGCGCGTCCTGTTCCATGGCACCACCCTGCATGGCATTCAGGACCGCGCACCGGGTCGGGAGCGGAACCCGACCAGCTATTATGCGCCGGGATCGGGCGTGGGGCTGGCGTTGCGGGCCGCGCCCACGCTGTTCGGGCCACATGCGCGAATCGACATCGTGGGCCTGGGGGCGGGCACTTTGGCCTGCTACATGCGGCCGGGGCAAAGCTGGCGCTTCTACGAGATCGATCCGGCGATGGCGCGAATCGCCGTCGATCCTGCGCATTTCACCTTCCTGTCGCTGTGCCAGCCGCGCGCCGACATCGTGATCGGGGACGCGCGCATGACGCTGGCGCGGCAGCCGGCGGGCGGGGCCGACATATTGGTGATCGACGCCTTCTCCTCCGATTCCATCCCCACGCACCTGCTGACGCGGGAAGCGCTGGGCGTCTATGCCCGCAGGCTCTCGCCTGACGGGCTGCTCCTGATCCACATTTCCAACCGCTATCTCGACCTGCGGCCGGTGCTGGCGGCGGATGCGAAGGCGGAAGGATGGCGCGCCATGCTGCGCCACTACCGGCCCAGCGTGCGCGAGGCGGAGCGCCATTATTCCGCGTCCATCTGGGTCGCGCTGTCCCGCGATCCCGCGCAGCTCGCGCGGCTGGAGACGCGCAGCAAGCCCGCGCCGTGGCAGGCGCTGGAAGGACGGCCGGGCTTTTCGCCCTGGACCGACGACCATGCCAGCATCCTGCCGATCCTGAAAATCAGACCATAGGAGAGACGCATGTCGCACCCCGACTACCCCGATGTCAGCATCATCCCGTTCAACGGCAAGACACCGGTCATCCACCCCAGCGCCTTCATCGCGCCGGGTTGCCGCATCATCGGCGACGTGGAGATCGGGGAGGACAGCAGCGTCTGGTATAATTGCGTCATCCGGGCGGACGTGAACCGCATCCGCATCGGCGCGCGCACCAATATCCAGGACGGCACCGTCATCCATTGCGACGGCGCGGGCGAGCGGCAGGACGGCCGGCCGCTGGACGGATGGCCGACGATCATCGGAGACGACGTGCTGATCGGTCACATCGCGATGGTGCATGGCTGCGTGCTGCACGACCGCGCCTTCGTGGGGCTGGGCGCGGTGGTGATGAGCGGGTGCACCGTGGAAAGCGATGCGATGCTGGCGGCGGGCGCGATGCTGACCTCGGGCAAGACGGTGGGAAATCGCCAGCTTTGGGCCGGGCGTCCTGCAAAGTTCATGCGCGACCTGTCCGACGAGGCGCTGATCGATATGCGCGAAGGCGTGGACCATTATGTCCACAATGCCAAGGCGCATAAGGGCGCGGTGAAGGGAATGGGGTAGGGCAGCGCTACCCCCGCTTTCGTCACCCCGGATCAAGTCCGGGGTGACGATAAAGGCGGCCAGACTGCTGGCGGCTCCGCTCGCCCTTCAAGGCTGGGGCAGGCGGGCCTTCATCGCGTCGATGCGGTCGTTTTGTTGATCGACTTGGGCGAGCGCTGCCGTGCGGGCGGCGTCGATTTCCGCCAAGCCGCCGTCCGCCTTGCCATCCGCCACGCTGTTGCTGCGGCTGACATAGAGGGTGTCGAGGCTGGCGAGTGCGGAGACGCTGTCGTTGCGAGCCGCCTCCAATGCGCTGATCGCGACTTGCGCCGCGACCCAGGCGTCGCTGGAAACGGCGGATCCCTTCGCTGCGTCGACCGCCTTGTCGGCCTTGGCATAGGCGGCGTCGAAGGCTGCGGCGCCCTTGTCCGCCTGCGCCACGTTGCGGTCGATCTCCTGCTTGAGCGCCGGATCGGCGGCGGCAGGGGCGGAGGGCGGAGCGGCC
>JACESO010000131.1 GCA_013911745.1 Sphingobium sp.
GGGCCGCGTCGACCGGCTGGAAGAGGAAATGCGCGCGGTGCAGCGCAAGGTGTTTCCCGGCCGGCTGATCTCCGCCTCCAGCGGCTGCCCGCCGGGAAACACCTTGCGCTGCACCGCGCGCATTTCCTTTTCCAGCCGGTCGACGCGGCCCTCCACCGTCGTCTGCGCGGTCGCTGCGGGGGCGATCGCCAACAGGACGGCCGAAGTCGCAAAAAGGGCGTTACGCATCATGATCCCCGACTTAACTCTCTCACGCCCAACCATAATCGCTTATTCCGCTTGGTAAAGCGCGACGTGCGCTCGGGTCAGGGCGCCCGGCTCAGGGGCGCGCGGGAACGGCCGCCGGCGCTGGGGCAGGCGTCGCCCCGGCCGGAGCGGTCGCAGCGCCCCGTGCCAGCAGCGCCTCGGCGCTCACCGGCACGTCGGCGATGGTCCGGTCGGCCGCGCCCAGCGGCGGGATCGGCTTGCCGCCGACCGTGACCGACAGCGCCTGCGGACGGCCAGTCAGGATCATCGGTCCCTTGGCAGTTGCCGGCAGGGTGAAGCTCTCGCCCTTCTTCATCAGGCCGTCCTTCAACCGCTCGCCCGCCTCGTCATAGATGCGCAGCCATACGTCATCGACTGCGGTGAAGACGACCGGCTGGGCAGCCGGCGGCACGGACGGGCGGGTTCCGGCGGGCCGCGGGGCGGCGGGCTGGGTCGTCTGCTGCTGCGCGATCTGCTCGCCCATCGGCGGCGTCAGCACCTGCGTGCGCCACAGCGTATAGCCCGCGATCAGCAGCACCACGATCACCGCCACGACCCAGGCCAGCCGTCGCGGCGGGACGCGGGCGGGGTCGACCGGCTCGAACGCTTCATAGCGGTTGGCGCCCAGATCGCTTTCATGCACGGCGCGGCGCACGTCGGCGGCGATCTCCACCTCGTCCATGCCGATGGCGCGGGCATAGGCGCGCGCGAAGCCGACCGCGTAGGGAATGCCGGGCAACGCGCCATAATCGTCGCGCTCGATCGCCTCCAGCTGGCGCTGGGCGATGCGGGTCCGGGTCGCGACATCCTGGATCGACAGGCCCAGCGCTTCCCGTCCCGTGCGCAGCTTCGCGCCGGGGGTATTGGTCTGCGCCTCCGCCGCGCCGACCGCGCCGGTGTCTGGTTCCGTTTCGTCCGCCATGCTGCTCCGCGACCTTATTCTTGCCGGCCCTGTTCTTGCCGGTCTTGTCTCATTGTGGCACTGACCTTGTCAACGCCGGGACGGGCAGTTCACCCCGCTTCGATATTCCGCTCTTTCGCCCAATGGGACAGCCGGGCGCGCATGTCGGCCGCGCCTTCGTCCAGCCACTGGCGCATCAACGCCTGCAGTTCCGCCGCGTCGATCATGCGGATCATCGCCTTGACCGGCCCGACCGACGCCGGGGTGATCGACAGGCGGCGGATGCCGAGCGCGATCAGTGCCATCGCCTCCAGCGTGCGCCCGCCCATCTCGCCGCACACGCCCACGGGCACCTGATGCGCCCCGCATGCCCGCACCACCCGGTCCAGGAAGCGCAGGATGGCGATGCTCAGCCAGTCGTATCGCTCCGCCAGCTTGGGATGGGCGCGGTCGGCGGCGAACAGGAATTGCGTCAGGTCGTTGGTGCCGATCGAGAGGAAATCGAGGCGCGGCAGCAGCAGGTCCAGCACCTCCGCCAGCGCCGGCACCTCCAGCATCGCGCCATATCTGACCGCGATCGGCATCTTCTTGCGCTGGCCGATCAGCCATTCGCGCTGCCCCTCCACCAGCGCGCGGGCCTCCTCATATTCCCAGGGTTCCGACACCATGGGGAACATGATGTTGAGCACCTTGCCCGCGCCCGCCTCCAGCAGCGCGCGCGCCTGCGCCTTCATCAACCCGTCGCGGTCCAGCGCCAGCCGCAGCGCGCGCCAGCCCATCGCCGGATTGTCCTCATGCTCGTCATCGTCGCGCTGCATGTAGGGCAGCGCCTTGTCGCCGCCGATGTCCACCGTCCGAAAGATGACGGGCCGGTCGCCCGCCGCATCCAGCACATCCTTGTACAGCCGCTGCTGCTTTTCCCGCTGCGGCAGCGTGGCCGACACCAGGAACTGGAATTCGGTGCGGAACAGGCCGATGCCGTCCGCGCCCACCAGGTCCAGCGCCTGCGCATCCTCCCGCAGGCCGGCATTGACCATCAGCTCGACCCGCTGCCCGTCCGCCGTCACTGACGGCAGGTCGCGCATCGCGGCGAATTCGGCACGGCGCTTCTGGGTGACGTGCAGCTTGTTCTCGAACGCCTCGTCCATGTCGGCGCTCGGGCGGAGCAGCAGCGTATTCTCGTTGACGTCCATCAGGATCAGGTCGCCCTCGCTCACCTGATGGCGCACGTCGCGCACCCGGCCCAGCACCGGCACGCCCATGGCGCGCGCAACGATGGTGACATGCGCCGTCAGCGATCCTTCCTCCAGGATCACGCCCTTCAGCCGCCGCCGGTCATATTCCAGCAGTTCGGCTGGGCCAAGGTTGCGCGCGATCAGGATCGCGTCTTGCCGCAGGCCCATCTGCGCCGCCGTGCCCAGCTGCCCCGACACGATCCGCAGCAGCCGGTTCGCCAGATCCTCCAGATCGTGCATCCGGTCGGACAGCAACGGATCGTCGATCTGCCGCATCCGCATCCGCGTGCGCTGCTGCACCCGCTCGATCGCCGCCTCGGCGGTCAGGCCGCTGTCGATCGCCTCGTTGATGCGGCGCGTCCACCCTTCGTCATAGGCGAACATCTTGTATGTTTCGAGCACCTCCTGATGCTCGCCCTCGGTGCCGAATTCGGCCGCGCCGGTCATGCGGTCGATCTGCTCGCGCATCTTGGCGAAGGCGGAAATGACGCGCGCGCGCTCCGCCTCGGTATCCTCCGCCACCGTATGTTCGACATGGATGCGCGGCTGGTGGAACACCGCATGGCCCCGCGCCATCCCCATCACCAGCTGCAGCCCGTGCAGCATCGTCGTGCCGGTCTCGGCGACCCGCGAGTCCGCCGGGCCGTCATCGGCCAGCTCGGCATTGGCGATCAGTTCCGACAGCACCATGGCGACGGTCTGCAACGCCTCGATCTCGACCTCTTCGTACCGGCGCGGCTCCATATGCTGCACGCACAGCACGCCGATGGCGCGCTCGCGGCGGACGATCGGCACGCCCGCGAAGCTGTGGAACATGTCCTCGCCCGTTTCGGGGCGATAGGAAAAGTCCGGGTGCGCCGCCGCCTCGTCCAGGTTCAGCGTCTCGACATTGGTCGCGATCAGGCCGACCAGCCCCTCGCCCATTGCCATGCGGGTGACATGCACCGCCTCCTGCTTCAATCCCCGCGTCGCGAACAGCTCCAGCACGCCCTCGCGCACCAGATAGATGGAGCAGACCTCGCTGGACAGCGACTCGCCGATGATCTCCACCACCTTGTTCAGCTTGGCCTGCGCGCTGGTGCGCGCGGCCATCACTTCCTGAAGGCGGACCAGTATCTGGCGGGCGGCGGCGGCGGGCGTGCTGGGCATGTCATTGCGCTAACAGATTGATGCCGGGCTTACCAAGGCGATTTCATTCGGTCGCGGCGCATTATTGATGGACTTTGCCTGTTTGCATGGCGGAAACATTCGATACAATCGTTCAGCGGGGTGATGGGGGTTCCGCATCCCCTGACCAGAGAGGGACAGCGACCATGGCGACCGACGCACCATCCACATTTGAACCGGCAAGTTTCGAACAGGATCTGGCCGCGCGCGGCTATTCCCGCCGCCAGATGGCGAAGGCCGCGGCGCTGCTCGGCGCCGCCGCCGCGACCATCCGCATGCCCGAAGCGAGCGCGCAGCAGGCCGCGAAAGCCGTGGCGGGCGCGGTGCGCATAGGCGCCAACGAATGCTGGACCGGCCCCTTCCCCTCGGGCGTGGCCGCCGCCACCAGGCTGGCGCAGGAAGGCAACCGCTACGAACCCGACGACGAACATGCCAAGCTGTTCGCCGCCGTCGCCTCGGTGGAGGGCATCCCGGCCGAGCGCATCGTCGCCTGGCCCGGCTCGTCCGATCCGCTGAGCCGCGTCGCCGTCGCCTACGCCTCGCCCACGCGCGGCGTAGTGACCGCCGACCCCACTTATGAAGCGATCTGGCGGACCGCCGCCTGGCTCGACGCGCCAGTGAAGAAGGTGCCGTTGACCAAGGATTACGCCCATGACGTGAAGGCGATGCTGGCGGCCGATCCTAACGCTGGCGTCTATTATATCTGCTCGCCCAACAATCCCACCGGCACGGTCACGCCCATCGCCGACATCGAATGGCTGGCGAACAACAAGCCCAAGGACGCGATCCTGGTGGTGGACGAAGCCTATATCCACTGGGTCGACGGCCCCAACGCCGCGAAGCTGGCCGCGACGCGCGATGACGTGCTGATCCTGCGCACCTTCTCCAAGCTGTTCGGCATGGCGGGCATGCGCCTCGGCCTCACCTTCGCAAGTCCCACGCTCATGGAAAAGATGATGCGCTATGACGGCGGGCAGGTGAGCGGGATGCTGCCGATGACCGCCGTCGCCTGCGGCACGGCTTCGGTCACCGAAGCCGCGCTCATAAAGCAGCGCCGCGCCGAAATGGTCGCCGCGCGCGAAAAGTCGGTCGCCCACCTCAAGGCGAAGGGGATCAAGGTCATTCCCGGCAGCCAGGCCAATATGTTCATGGTGGACTGGGGCAGGCCCGCCAAGGGCATGATGGACGCGTTGCTGGCGCAGAATGTGCAGATCGGGCGGAGCTGGCCGATCTGGCCCAATGTCTCGCGCGTGTCGGTCGGCTCGATGAGCGAGATGGAAGCCTTCAACGCCGCCGTCGACAAGGTGTGGAAGGCGTAAATAGCCATACCTCGTCGCCCCGGACCTGATCCGGGGCCCCGCTGTCTGTCTGACCTAAAGGAAAAGCGGGATCCCGGATCAAGTCCGGGATGACGACCATTGGGACAAGGCCAAATCGCCTTAATAAAATTCAATAACCCGGCGGCGGCGCATTGCGGAAATGCGCCGCCGCTTCGTTTCCCCTCCTGAACAAGCAAGACAGTCGCATCGCAGACGCTCTCATCGCAGACAGGGGACATCACACCATGACCATGATGCTGAACAAGGAAGCCAAGGAAGACCTGATGGACCGCGGCTATTCGCGCCGCCAGCTTGCCGAAATCACCGCCCTCGTCGGCGCGGGCGTCGCCGCCAGTTCGCTGCTCCCCGCCGCCGCCCTCGCGCAGCAGCAGGCCGGTCGCGGCATCAAGGGCGCGGTGCGCATCGGCGCCAACGAATGCTGGACCGGCCCCTTCCCCTCGGGCGTGCAGGCCGCCGCCGAAGCCGCTTCCTTCGGCAACTGGTATGATCCCGACAATTATCGCGGCGACCTCATCAAGACCGTCGCGGCGGTGGAAAGCCTGCCCGAAACCCATATCATGCCCTGGCCCGGCTCGGGCGGCCCGCTGGTCAGCATCGTCGCGGCCTATTGCTCGCCGACCAAGGGCCTGGTCACTGCCGATCCGACCTTCGAATCCGCCTGGCGCACCGCCGACTATCTGAAGGCTCCGATCGCCAAGGCGCCCCAGGCCATCGGCAAGGGTCATGACGTGAAGGCGATGCTGGCCGCCAACCCGAACGCCGGCCTCTACTATATCTGCACGCCGAACAACCCGACCGGCACGATCACGCCGCTCGCCGACATCAAGTGGCTGCTCGACAACAAGCCGGCCGACGCCATGCTGCTGGTGGACGAAGCCTATATCCACTTCTCCGAAGCGCCGAGCGCCGCCAGCCTGATCGGCAACCGCAAGGACATCATCGTCATGCGGACCTTCTCGAAGCTGTTCGGCATGGCGGGCGTGCGCCTCGGCCTCACCTTTGCGGATCCCGAAGTGCAGAAGCGCATCATGCTGTTCGGCCCGGCCGCCGGCGGCCTCGCCATCACCGCCATGCATTGCGGCAATGCGGTCTATAAGGAAGCCGCCCTCATCAAGGCGCGCCGCAACGAAATGATCGGCAACCGCGAGGAAACGATCGCCTATCTGACCAAGAAGGGCATCGAGGTGCAGCCGGGCAGCCAGGCCAACATGTTCATGGTCAACTGGAAGAAGCCGGCCAAGGAGATGCAGGCCGCCCTGCTCGCCGCGCCGGAAAAGGTTCAGATCGGCCGCAGCTGGGCGATCTGGCCCACCGTCTCGCGCGTCACCGTCGGCTCGTCCGACGACATGGCCAAGTTCCGCGCAGCCGTCGACAAGGTCTACAAGGCGTAAGCATTCCCCATAGCGCCGTCACGAAGGAAGGGCGTCCGGGCAACCGGGCGCCCTTTTTCCTCGAACGCGGCGCGTCTGCTCCGGCACAGGCGAGACAGAGGGGCGAAAAGCCCTTCCAATGTAGGATTTTCTTTGATCTATCCTGTCGGATGACGCAGCAGCCCGCCTCCCCCGCCGATCCCGCCGCCACGATTGCCGGCCCGATCCCGCCCGACCGCCGCCACTGGACGCCTGCGCGCCAGCGGCTCTTCCTCATCGCCCTCCTTGAGAGCGGCAATGTCGCACGCGCGGCGAAGGCGGCGGGCATGTCGCGCTCCAGCGCCCACCGCCTGCGCGCGCGCCTTGCCGGCACGCCGTTCGACCTCACCTGGACCCGGGCGCTCGCGCTC